>CAZGDZ010000242.1:0-4007 GCA_964524855.1 uncultured Macromonas sp. | reverse complement strand
AATTCATCGGCGGCCGGGCCACCGACGGCTCCGCCTTGGCAGGCGTCAACGGCCTCACCACCTCGGCCTATTGCCCCACCTCCAAGCAACCCGAACTCAAGCACGCGGCGGTGCGCATCGACAAAGCCCACCTGCCATGGACCGTTCAGGCCCTGGCCTGGCTGCCAGCCGACCAGGCCCTGGCCGCCCAACGCGCACTGCGGCCCTTGCTCTCGCGGTTCGACCACGCCAGCTGCATTCCATTCTCCGCGCTCAGCACCACCGGCCAGGCCACCGAGATGACCGGCCTCTGGTTCCAGGCGGCCCACGCGCAAGCCCCCACATCGACTCCTGACTGGCTGCCGCTGTTGGTGCACACGCTGCAACTCGATGGCCCGGACACCCTGCGCTACGCCGATGCACCGCGCCACCAGCAACGCCGTGTGCGTCTGAGCCGGGACGCGGGCCATCGGGTGCAGGCGTTTTTGCTGGCCGGGGACACCCAATCCAGCGCCTGGATGTCGATCCTACTGCGCGACAGCCTACCCGCGCCGACCGGTGGCTTGGCACTGCTGCAAGCCACCGCACACCCGCCCGCTGGTGCGCCGGTGGCGCGCAGCAAACCCGTCTGCAACTGCGTCGGCGTCACCGACCAGACCATCGTCCAGTTTTTGCAACACACCCCGGGCGAGCCCACTCAGCGGCTGACCGCGTTGCAGAGCGGCTTGAAATGCGGCACCCAATGCGGCTCCTGCCTGCCCGAACTCAAACGTCTGGTGCAACACACCCCCGTCACCGCCGCAGTGGCGAACTGAAACGCCTGCGGGAAATTTATTCTTATAACCCGTTCTTATCAAGAAAACCTGAAAATCGGACCATGGGCATTTCGGCATACCTCAAGGAAATCGGGCGCGGCAAAGACGGCGCCCGAGCCCTGAGCCGCGCACACGCCGCCGACCTCATGGGCCAGGTGCTGGACCAGCAAGTCAGCGACCTGGAACTCGGCGCCTTCTGCATCGCCATGCGGGTGAAAGGTGAAACGCCGGAGGAACTCGCCGGCTTCCTCGACGCCATTCACGCCCGGCTGCCCGCCCTGCCCACCAGCACCGCCCCCACCGTGGTGCTGCCGAGCTACAACGGCGCGCGCAAGCTGCCCGTGCTCACCCCATTGCTGGCCCTGAGTCTGGCCCAACGCGGGTGCCGCGTGCTGGTGCATGGCCAAACCCGCGACCCCGGCCGCCTCACCAGCCACGAAGTGCTGCAGGCGATCGCCCTGCATGCGCCTAGCTTGGCCGTGAACTGCCCAACCGATGCCGCCCACCTGCGCACCGCACCCGGGGTGGACTTCGTCAGCACAGCCACGCTGCTGCCCGGCCTGCAACGCCTGCTGGACGTGCGCCGCGGGGTCGGCCTGCGCAACAGCGGCCACAGCCTGGTCAAGCTGATGCAACCGGCGGCCGGTGGCCTGCTCGTCAGCAGCTACACCCACCCCGAATACCTGCAGAGCATGGGCGAGCTGTTTCGGCTGACTGGCCAACACGCCATGCTGCTGCGCGGCACCGAAGGCGAACCCGTGGCCGACCCCCGGCGCACGCCCCAGATGGACCTGTTCCGCCACGGCCAATCGCACACGGTGCAAGCCGCCCAGACCGGCAGCCTCGCCCAGGTGCCCGACCTGCCCGCCGGTCACGATCTGGACGCCACCCTGCAGCACACCCTGGCCGTGCTGGCCGGCGAGCGCCCGCTGCCCACCCCAATCGCCCTGCAAGTCGCCCACATCTGCGACGCCCTGATCACCTTGGCCGACCCCTCGGCCTCGCCCACCACGACCACCTGCCTGGAGAACTGACACCATGTCCACCACCACACAAGCGTCCGGCTCCGTGGTCCTCGTCGGTGCCGGCCCCGGTGATCCAGACCTGCTCACCCTGAAAGCGGTCAAAGCCATCGCCTCGGCCACCGTCCTGCTGGTGGACGACCTGGTGAACGAAGCGGTGTTGGCGCACGCCAGCCCGAACGCTCGCGTCGTGCACGTCGGCAAGCGCGGCGGGTGTGCGTCCACACCTCAGGCGTTCATTGAAAAGCTCATGATCCAGGCAGCCCGCGAAGGGCACCGGGTGGTGCGATTGAAAGGAGGCGATCCTTTTGTGTTTGGCCGTGGCGGGGAAGAGGTCGAACACTTGCAGCGCGAAGGGATTGCGGTGGAAGTGGTCAACGGCATCACCTCCGGGCTGGCTGCCGTCACATCGTTGAACGTGCCGCTGACCCACCGCGACCATGCACACGGCGTGGTGTTCGTCACCGGCCACGCCAAACCCGGCGACCAGGGCACCGATTGGGCCGCACTGGCCCAATGCGCTCACCAGGCCCGATTGACGCTGGTGATCTACATGGGCGTGTCCAGCGCGACGAGCATCGAAGCAGGTCTGCTGGCCGGCTTGCCCCCCGAAACACCGGTGGCCATCGTGCAACACGCCAGCTTGCCGCACCAACGGCACGCCACCGGCACCTTGGGCACGCTCACCGCCACGCTGCAGGCCCATGGGCTGGGCAGCCCGGCCATCATGATCGTGGGCGATGTGCTCAAAGGCTTGGCCGCGCAGCAGCACACCCACGACGCGCCGTGGGCCAGCGAACCCGAACTGGGCTGGACCCAGGCCGCCGCCTGAACCTCATAGGGCACGAATGGACAGAGCGCCCTTCAACAAGGGCGGTCAAAGCGTCTGAACAGCCGCCGGGCGGCGCTCTTCCCGCCACAAAGGCCACAGCGCCCACAAGCCCAAGGCAGGCCCCAGCGCCAGCCAAGGCAACACCTGGCCCAAAGGCGCCCGCTCCGCCCAAGCGGTGAAAGCCAGAATGCTGACGATCGAAATGGCGAACCCCAGGCTGTTGGTCATGGTCAACACGCTGCCCACCGCCTGAGGGGGTGCATTGCGAGCCGTCAACGCCGAAAACTGCGGGGAATCGCCCGACACGGTGATGCCCCATACCAGCAACCAAACCCCGAACCACAGGTGGGGCGCCTGCAGCGCCCAAGGGGTCAAGAGACAACAAGCGCCGCTGATCGCCAGTTGCACTCCGGCCACGTGGGCACCACCCCACCGCCGCACCAGCAGGCCGCCACCCGCACACCCCAATGCCCCGGCTCCGAGCACCACAAACGCGGCCCACGACAGTTCAGCCCCCTGCAAACGGGTCGCCAGCACCAGCGGCACCATCACCCAAACGGTGTACAGCTCCCACATGTGTCCGAAGTAACCGAAGACCGAAGCCCGCACCCGCCGGTCGGTCCAGATGGCACCCACTGCGGTCCAACGCAAAGGGACCAAAGACGCGGCGCGCGTCGGCGGCTCAGGCAAGGCCAAGTACAAGAGCACCCCGCCACTGGCAGCCAATGCCGCCACCGCCCACATCAACCGGTCCCACGGCAATTCGTGCCCCCAGGCGCGCAGACCATGGGCACTGGCCGAGCCCAGCACCAACGCCCCGATCAGCAAACCCAGCGCCGCACCCAAGCCCTGTCGGTACCACTGCGCGGCGATTTTCATGCCCACCGGGTAGATGCCCGCCAAGCAAAAGCCGGTGGCAAAACGCCAGGCCATCAAGGCTTGCTGGTCACGCACCCACCACCAAGCGCCCAAGGTACACAACGCACCAGCCAGGGAACAGAGCAAAAACACCCGCCGCGCCGGAAAGCGGTCGGCCACCGCACCCAGAGCAAACACCAAGGTGCCCAGGATGAAGCCGAATTGCAACGATGAAGTGAGCGCACCCAATGCAGCGTCGGGCCAGCCCAGCTCGGCCTGGAGGTCGGGCATGACGGCATTGACAGCGAACCACAACGACGTGCCAGCAAACTGCGCCAGCACCAGCACCGGCAACACATGACGGGGGACTTGATCCATGCCCGAAACTGTACGCGAAAGATGGATGTGGTCATCCCATCACGCGTTCAAGCCAAAGAAGCCTAGCGCCCAAACAAAAAACGCTGCGAGTCGATGACTGGCAACGGTTTGTGTGCGCATGGC
>CAZGDZ010000241.1:3665-4029 GCA_964524855.1 uncultured Macromonas sp. | reverse complement strand
CGTGCTGGCGCTGGAGGTGGTCACCGCGCAGGGCAAAGTCATCCGCACCGGCAGTCGGGCCAAAAAATCCAGCGCCGGTTACGACCTGACACGACTCATGGTGGGCAGCGAAGGCACCCTGGGCATCATGACGGAAATCACCGTCAAGCTCTACCCGCTGCCCGAGGCCATTTCGGCCGCCATCTGCTCCTTCCCAAGCATCGAAGCCGCCGTGCGCACCACCATCGCCATCATTCAGATGGGGGTGCCGATTGCCCGCTGCGAACTGCTGGACGCCGGCACGGTGCGCATGGTCAACGCTTATGCCAAACTGGGCCTGCGGGAGGAGCCCATGCTGCTGATGGAATTCCACGGCAGCGAGGCC
>CAZGDZ010000241.1:3409-3655 GCA_964524855.1 uncultured Macromonas sp. | reverse complement strand
TCCACGGCTCGCCCACCGGCGTGCAGGAGCAAGCTGAATTGGTGCAAGAGATCGCCAGCGAACACGGAGGCCAGGCCTTTGAATGGGCCACCACCCCAGAAGAACGCACCCGTCTGTGGACAGCGCGGCACAACGCCTACTTTGCCGCCATCCAGAGCAAGCCGGGCTGCCGAGCCATTTCCACCGACACCTGCGTGCCCATCAGCCGCTTGGCCGACTGCTTGCTGGACTCGGTGGTGGAGGCCG
>CAZGDZ010000241.1:0-3399 GCA_964524855.1 uncultured Macromonas sp. | reverse complement strand
CCCTACTTCCTGGTCGGCCACGTGGGCGACGGCAACTTCCACTTCGGCTACCTGATCGACCCCGACAACGCGCAAGAGCGCGAAACCGCCGAAGCGCTGAACCACCAATTGGTCAGCCGCGCGTTGGCACTGCAGGGCACCTGCACCGGCGAACACGGGGTCGGCCTGCACAAAATGGGCTTTTTGCGCGACGAGGCTGGCGATGGCGCCATCGAGATGATGCGCACCCTCAAGCGGGCGCTGGACCCGGACCAGATTTTGAACCCAGGCAAGATTTTCGGAGACTGATCCCTGACCTCACCCGTGAACGCCCCCAGAATCTCTCGCCCAGCCCGTGGCTGGGGCAGCCGCAGCCACGCCATGGCGGTGGCCCTGGTGTATGCGGCCTTCGGCGCCTTGTGGATTCTGTTGTCCGACACCGCCCTGGGCTGGCTGCTGGACGACCGCGAGACCCTGCTGCTGCTGAGCACCGCCAAGGGTTGGCTGTTCGTGCTGCTGAGCTCGGTGCTGCTGTTTTTCCTGGTGGCCAAGCCACCGTTGCGGCCGGCCGTGCTCGACCCGTCATCGCCCACCGAACGCCTGCCGTGGGTGGCGCTGGCGGTGCTGACCTCGGCCATCCTGGTCGTGACCGGCGCCACGCTGCTGCAATCCTGGACACAGGAACGCAACCAGATCGCAGCGCAGCTGCGCGCCATCGCCAGTGGCAAGGCCACGCGCCTGGCAGAGTGGCACCACGAACGGCTGGGCGATGTACAGGAACTGCGCAGCCAACCGTGGATGACCCACCTTTGGCACGAGTGGCAAAAGAACCCCACCGCAACCGCCCACCAACAATTCGGCGAACGCATGGACCGGCTGGCGCTGGCCCCTGGCGTGACCCGGATTGAGGTTTACGACCGACACCAACACATGGTCTGGCCCCGGTTGTCCGAGGCGCCCAGCCCCGACCCTGTGCTGGGCCAAGGATTGCAACGGGTGTTCAACCAGCGCCAGGCGCAAGCCCTGGGGCCTTGGCGCGACCCCGAAGGCCAGTTGCGGCTGGCCTACGTCGGTCTGCTGGAACCCGCGGGTGGGCCACCGGCCTTGGTGGTCATGCACGTGGATCCGCCCCCCCACATCCACCCCACCCTGCGCGACTGGCCGGAACCCACGACCACCGGCGAGGCATTTCTGTTCCGCCGCGAGGGCAATGAAGTGCTCCTCCTCTCCGACCCAAGGCAAGACCCCGGCGCGGCGGCGGTACGGCGCTTGCCCCTGTCCACCTCCACCCTGCTGAGCGCGCGTTTTCTGCGCGGCGAGGCCGCCGCCGGTGCGCTGCTCGAAGGCGTCGATTACCGGAACCAGCCGGCCTTCGGGGTGATCCTGCCGGTCGAAGGCAGCGAGTGGTACCTGCTGGTCAAGCAGGACCGCAGCGAGCTGTTGGCCAACGCGGTGCACAACGCGGCCACCCTCACCCTCGCCGGCCTGTTGGGCCTGTTCAGCGCGTTCGCAGGCGCCTACTTGCTGCTGCAACGGCGCCAACTGGCCCGGCGCGCCCAAAGCATCGAAGCGCTGGAAGAATCGCAACGCCGCCTGCAAGACAGCGAATCGCGCTACCGCCTGTTGGCCGAAAACGCCCGCGACGTGGTTTGGGTGCTGGACCTGAATGCGCAGCAGTTGGTCTACGTCAGCCCGGCCGTGCAACCGCTGACCGGATTCACCACCGACGAAATTTGCCAGATGACGCTGAGCGAGATTTTGGAGCCGGCGGACTGGGCGCGCACACGAGATTGGCTGCAGGAACATGTGCAACGCTTTGACCAAGGTGACACCGCTGCGGGCACCGGGGTGCTGGAGTTGCTGCACCGCCGCAAAGATGGCTCGCTGGTGGCCATGGAAGTCGCCATCCAATTGCTCGCCAACGACCAGGGGCAAGCGGTGCAAGCGCAAGGCGTATCGCGCGACCTGACCGAGCGCAAGCAGGCCGAGCACCAGATCCGCATGCTGTCGCAAGCCACCTCGCAAAGCCCGGTGGCGGTGCTCATCACTTCGCCCGAGGCGGTGATCGAATACGTCAACCCGGCGTTTGAGCGCATGAGCGGCTACCGCGCCGACGAAGTGGTGGGCCGTAACCCGCGCCTGTTGCAATCGCGCCGCACCCCGGGCGACACCTACCGGCGCATGTGGTCCACGCTCAAGCGGGGGGAGACCTGGCAGGGCGAGCTGATCAACCGCCACAAGGACGGGCGCCATTACCTGCAATCCGCCACCATCGCGCCGCTGCGCGACGAGCACGGGCGGGTGGTGCAGTACATCTCGGTGCAAATGGACATCACCGCCCAGCGCGCTGCCGAGGAACGTGCCGAACTGCTGGTCTGGTTCGACCCGTTGACCGGCCTGCCCAACCGCCAGCGGCTGTTGTCCGACCTGTCCGAATTGCTCAAACACCAAGGCCACAGCCAGCTCCACGGACTGCTGCTGATCAACATCGACCGCTTCAAGGCGGTGAACGAGGCGCGCGGCCACACCCTGGGCGACCAGGTCTTGCAAGCCCTGGCACAACGCCTGCGCGACACGCTGCAAGGCGGCGACATGCTGGCCCACCTGAATGGCGACGAGTTCGGCCTGCTGGTGCACAACCTGCACGGCGACACACCCGCCGCGTCCAGCGAGCTGCTGCGCCGGGCCGAGATCATCCACGAGGTGATGCAGCACCCCCTGATGCTGGGCACCGAAGCGGTGGTCATGTCGGTCAGCATCGGCGTGGCACTGCTGAACCCGGACCTCGACACCTCCGCCGGCGACACGCTGCGCCACGCCGACACCGCCTTGCACCGCGCCAAGGACGCGGGCGGCCAACAGACCGCGTTTTTCGACGCCGGCATGGGCCGTCTGGTCAGCGAGCGCTTTGCGATCGAGCAAGACCTGCGGCGCGGCCTCGACGCTGACGAATTGCGGCTCTACCTGCAGCCCCAGGTCAATGCCGAGGGCCACACCGTCAGCGCCGAAGCGCTGGTGCGCTGGCAGCACCCAGAACACGGCCTGGTGCCGCCGGGCCTGTTCATCCCGGTGGCAGAAGAAAGCGGTCTGATCGACCCCATCGGCCGCTGGGTGCTGGACCGGGTGTGCCTGCATCTGGGGGCACTGCATCAGGCGGGGCTGCGCATGCCAATTGCGGTCAACATCAGCCCGCGGCAGTTCCACCAGCCGCACTTCGTGCGCGATGTGCTCTCGCTGCTGGAGCAGCACCAGGCCGACCCGAGCGACCTGATCCTGGAAATCACCGAAGGCGTGGTGGTGCAGGAGGTGGATGCGGTGGTGCGGCGCATGAGCGAACTGACCCGCCACGGCGTGCATTTTTCGATCGATGATTTCGGCACCGGCTACTCGTCCCTGTCGTACCTGAAGAACCTGCCGATC
>CAZGDZ010000240.1:3810-4042 GCA_964524855.1 uncultured Macromonas sp. | reverse complement strand
CGAAATCCAGGTGTTGGCCGATACTCACCGCAATGCGGTGTATCTGCATGAGCGCGACTGTTCCATGCAGCGCCGCCACCAGAAGGTGATCGAAGAAGCGCCGGCCCCAGGCATCCCGCGTCGCCTGATTGAAAAAATCGGAGACCGTTGCGCAGCGGCGTGCAAGAAGATCGGCTACCGTGGTGCGGGCACGTTCGAGTTCCTGTATGAGAACGGTGAGTTCTATTTCATC
>CAZGDZ010000240.1:0-3800 GCA_964524855.1 uncultured Macromonas sp. | reverse complement strand
TGGAGCACCCGGTCACGGAAGCGATCACTGGTATTGACCTTGTTCGCACCCAGATCGCGTTGGCGGCCGGTGAAAAGTTGCCATTCACCCAGCGCCAGATCCAGTTGCGGGGGCACGCCATCGAGTGCCGGATCAACGCTGAAGACGCTTACAAGTTCACACCGTCGCCCGGCCGCGTCACCACCTGGCACATGCCCGGTGGCCCCGGGGTGCGGGTGGATTCACACGTTTACGCCAACTACATGGTGCCGCCGAACTACGACTCGATGATCGGCAAGCTCATCGTGCACGGCGACACGCGCGAACAGGCGTTGGCGCGCATGCGCACGGCGCTGGCCGAGACCGTGATCGAAGGCATCAAAACCAACGTGCCGCTGCACCGCGAATTGATGGTGGACGCCAATTTCGAGACCGGCGGCACCAATATCCATTACCTCGAATCGTGGTTGGCCCAACGTGAGCGCTGAAACCGACAAGCCCGTGCGCATGTTCGAACTGGTGCTGCTGGTGCCGGAGTCGCACGTGGAAGACGTGAGCGACGCGCTGGAGGCCTTGGAAGCGCTGAGCGTGTCGGTGGAGGACGCCGACGCCCAGACCCCGGCTGAACAAGCCTTGTTTGGCGAGCCGGGCATGCCGGCGCCCAAGGCGGGCTGGCAGCGCTCGCGCGTGGTGGCCTTGTTTGCCGACCAGGCCTTGGCCCGTGAGGCCACCGATCTGCTGTTGCCGCAAGACTTTTTTCTGGATTGCGAGGTGGTGGGCATCCGCCCGGTGGCCGACGAAGATTGGGTGCGCTTGACCCAATCCCAGTTTTCGCCGGTCGAGATCACGTCCAGTTTCTGGATCGTGCCGAGTTGGCACGAGCCGCCCGCGCAAGCAGAGCAGGTGATTCGGCTGGACCCTGGTTTGGCGTTTGGCACGGGCACCCATCCCACGACGCGCATGTGCCTGCGCTGGATTGCACAGCGTTCGTTGGCGGGGCAGCGGGTGTTGGACTACGGTTGTGGCTCGGGCATTTTGGCCGTTGGGGCTGCCAAGTTCGGCGCCGCCGAGTTGGTGGCGGTGGACATCGACCCGGCAGCGGTGGAATCGACCCGCGTCAACGCGGCCAACAACCATGTGCGGTTGCACGCGGGCTTGCCCGACGTGGCTCAGGGCCAATTCAACCTGGTGCTCGCCAACATTTTGGCCACGCCACTCAAGGTGTTGGCGCCGTTGTTGTGCTCGCATGTCGCGGCCGGAGGCGATCTGGTGCTGGCCGGCATCTTGGAACGGCAGGCGCAGGAACTGCAACAGGCGTACGCCCCTTGGCTCCAACTGGCGGTGACCGATGCAGAAGAGGGCTGGATCTTGATGACCGCCAAAAATGCAGCTTGAGCGTCAGATAATGGACGCATGAGTTTCATCACCCGTTGCCCGGCCTGCCACACCGCGTTCAAGGTGGTGAGCGACCAGCTCAAAATCTCTGAGGGCTGGGTGCGCTGCGGTCATTGTCAGCAAGTGTTCGACGCGACGCTGGATCTGCAGCCCTGGTGGCCAGAGCTGGCGGTCGAGCCTGTGCCTGAGTCCCAGCAGCAGACGGTACCAGAGCCCGCACCGGTGCAGGTACCGGACCAGGTGGAGCCTGTCAGTGCTTGGGAGCCTGACCCTGCCCCGGAGCCTTCGCCCCCCCCTGAGCCTCTGCCGTTATCGGAGCCGGAGCCGGAGCTGGCCAGCGAGCCCGTGCCACCACGAGAGTCACTGCCCGAGCCCGAGCCGCCGTTGCAGGCCGACGAGCCTCCCTTGCCCTCGTTCGTCCGTCAGGCCCAGCGGCGCGCTTTTTGGCGTCGGCCCGGCGTGCGTTGGGGATTGGCTCTGGTGTCGGTCTTGTTGGCGGTGGTGCTGGGAATGCAGGCTGCGCTGCACTGGCGCGACCCCCTGGCTGCCCACGCACCGCAAACCCAGCCCGCTTTAGAAACCTTGTGTGCCCCTATGGATTGCAAGGTAGAGCCACCCCGGCAACTGGAGCACATCGTCATTGACAGTTCGGTGCTGTTGCGGCGCGAACCTGGGCGTTACACCTTCAACGTGGTGGTTCGCAACACCGCCGCTGTTGATCTCACCACGCCAGCGCTGGAGCTCACACTCACCGACTTGCAAGACCAGGTGGTGGTGCGCCGCGTGCTGTTGCCGCACGAATGGCCCGAGCCTCGTGCCACCCTCGCGCCTGGCGCTGAATGGCCGGTGCAGTTTGAGCTGGAGCTGGAAACCCCGCAAGCCCAGGTGATGACGGGCTACCGAGCGATTCTGTTTTACCCCTGACCTTCCCCCCCATGTCCATCCTCATCTGCGGCTCACTCGCGTTCGACACCATCATGACTTTTGAGGGGCGATTTGCCGAGCAAATCCTCCCCGACCAGTTGCACATCCTGAACGTGTCGTTTCTGGTACCCGGCCTGCGCCGCGAATACGGCGGGTGTGCCGGCAACATCGCTTATGGCCTGCGGCAATTGGGCGCCCAAGCCCGACCGGTGGCCACCTTGGGCAGTGATGGTCAGGAGTACCTGGAGCGCCTGCGCTCGCTCGGCATTGACACGCACCACGTGCGCTTGGTAGACGATCACTACACCGCGCAGGCCATGATCATGACCGACCGCGACAACAACCAAATCACCGCCTTCCACCCCGGTGCCATGGGGCAGGCTCACCTCAATGCCATCAGCAGCGATACAGCAGCGCGCCTGGGCATCATCTCCCCCGATGGGCGCGACGCCATGATGCAGCATGCCGAGCAGTTCCATGCTGCTGGCGTTCCCTTCGTCTTCGATCCAGGCCAGGGACTGCCGATGTTCAATGGCGCCGAGTTGCTTCGGTTTGTCGAGTTGGCCGATTGGGCTGCATTGAACGACTACGAAGCCCGCATGTTGAGCGACCGCACGGGTTTGTCTTACGAAGCGTTGTCGCAGCGTTTGCGCGGTCTGGTCATCACCCTTGCCGATCAGGGTTGTGACATCTGGCAAGACGGCCAGCGCACCCATGTGGCCGGTGTGACCGCGCGCGAGGTGGTAGACCCCACCGGCTGTGGCGATGCGTTCCGCGCGGCGTTGCTGTTCGGCCTGGAGCAGGGGTGGTCATTGGTGCAATGCGCCGAGCTGGGCAACCGCATGGGGGCCGAGAAAATCGCCTGCCGGGGTGGCCAGAACTACAGCTTTACTCTTTAAGTTATTCGCCCATAGAAAAAGCCCGCAGGCGGTGGCGCCTAGGCGGGCTTTTGCATTTTGGCCGCCTGCCCGAGAAGGGCGGTTGCCAAACACCGTCAGGGTTTTTTGCCAGTCGGGAAGGGCCAGGCTGCCTGAGGGTTGAGCTTGGTTTGTGCGGCCGGTGCGGGTGCGGCTGCTGCAGCCTTTTTGGGTGCAGCTGCTTTCTTGGCGGGCGCCTTGGGTGCTGCCGCTGGTTTGACGGCGGCCTTGGCAGGCGCAGCGGCTTTCTTCGCAACCGGTCCAGCAGTTTTCTTCGCAGCCGGTGCAGCGGCCTTCTTGGCCGGTGCCTTGGGCGCTACCGCTGGCTTGGCGGCGGCCTTGGCGGGTGCAGCGGCTTTCTTCGCAACCGGTGCGGCGGCCTTCTTGGCGGGTGCCTTGGGTGCTGCCGCTGGTTTGGCGGCGGCCTTGGCGGGTGCAGCGGCTTTCTTCGCAGCCGGTGCGGCGGCCTTCTTGGCGGGTGCCTTGGGTGCTGCCGCTGGTTTGGCGGCGGCCTTGGCGGGTGCAGCGGCTTTCTTCGCAGCCGGTGCAGCGGCCTTCTTGGCCGGTGCCTTGGGCGCTACCGCT
>CAZGDZ010000239.1:0-4057 GCA_964524855.1 uncultured Macromonas sp. | reverse complement strand
TAAATCAGCCTGGCCTAGCCAGGCTTTTTTGTTGAGAGCTACTGGATGAACTCTTCCCTCACTCGTGCCATGCGGCGCTGGCAGTATTCGGACACGATCAGTGACTTCCTTGCCAAGTCCCAAGACGCGATCATGGGAGAGATCGCCAATACATCCGGCTACACCATCGAGCCGAACCAACGCCGAGCATGGCATAAGCAAATCGACCATTTGCAAACCATCCTGCAGCTATTCGACAAAGGCGGGAAGGTCTATTTTGAATTCGATGTTCCGCGCATGGGTAAGCGGATCGACACTGTGGTGGTCATCGGTCCGGTCGTCTTCGTCATCGAGTACAAGGTCGGTGAAACTGACTACGCACAGTACGCAGTCTTGCAAGTATGGGACTACGCCCTGGACTTGAAGCACTTTCATGAAACCAGTCATGACACCCTCATGGTGCCCGTACTGGTTGCCACCGAGGCTCCATCGGTTGAATGGACGTTGGAAACATCTGCCGATGCCGATGGTCTGTACCGGCCGGTTTGCACCAATATCGCCGGTTTGGCGAAAGTGATGAGGCAAACGCTTGGGTTCCATGAAGGTGCATTGGCTATCGATCCAGTGCGTTGGGAAAATGGTCGCTACGCTCCCACGCCAACAATCGTTGTAGCAGCTACGGTTTTGTATGCCGGGCACAGTGTGGCCAACATATCTCGCAGTGATGCTGGCGCGCAGAACCTGACGAAAACCTCCCAAAGCATCGAAAAACTGATCAGAGACGCTCGAACCCACAAGTTGAAGGTGTTGTGCCTTGTGACCGGTGTGCCAGGTGCCGGTAAAACACTGGTCGGGCTGAATGTCGCCAACAAACACACCGACCCAACCAGCGAGTTGTACTCGGTGTACCTGTCAGGCAATGGCCCGCTGGTCGCCATACTGCACGAAGCACTGGCACGCGACAGGGTCGAGCGTGATCGTCAGAATCAGATCCGGACGACCAAAGGCGAAGCCCGCCAAGCGGTCAAGCAGTTCATCCAGAACGTGCACCACTTCCGCGACACCTGTTTGAAAGACAAGGACCGCCCACCGATTGAGCATGTGGCCATTTTTGACGAGGCGCAACGGGCCTGGAATCTGGAGCAAACCGCGTCATTCATGACGCGGAAGAAAGGCGTCGTCGGCTTCAATCTTTCAGAGCCGGAGTTTTTGATATCTTGCCTCGACCGTCATCCTGACTGGGCAGTGGTGATTGGTCTGGTGGGTGGCGGGCAGGAGATCAACACCGGTGAGGCGGGCATTGTCGAGTGGGTCCACGCGATCGAACGGTCGTTTCCCGGGTGGCAGATTCACCTTTCGCCGCAACTGACAGACAGTGAGTACGGTGCCGGTGCTGAGATTGAGCGACTGAAGGGAAAATCTGGCGTCGTACTCAATAAAGACTTGCACCTGAGCGTGTCCATGCGATCCTTCCGGGCGGAACACGTTGCCTCGTGGGTTAAGGCGGTACTGGACATGGATGGCGACGGGATTGCAACGCATTGGGCAGCGATTCGTGAGAAATTCCCAGTCGTGCTGACCCGTGACATACGCCAAGCCAAGCAATGGCTGAAAAGGCAGGCGCGCGGCACCGAGCGTTACGGTTTGGTGGTGTCATCCCAAGCCCAGCGGCTCAAGCCCCATGCCATAGACGTACGCACACCAATTGAACCAGTGCACTGGTTCTTGGATGACTGTACTGATGTGCGTTCTTCCTATTACATGGAGGATGTTGCGACCGAATTTCAGGTTCAAGGTCTGGAGTTGGATTGGGCTTGCGTGGTGTGGGATGGAGATTTCCGTTACCAAAACGGACAGTGGACCCACCACAGCTTTGTTGGCAGCCGTTGGCAACGCATCCACAAGGCAGAGCGGCAGATTTATCAAAAAAACGCCTACCGGGTTTTGCTCACGCGCGCCAGGCAAGGAATGGTGATTGTTGTGCCAGAAGGGGCCGCCGACGACCCCACCCGGGAGCCGGCTTTTTACGACGAGACGTTTCGGTATTTGGCTGAGTGCGGTTTGACGGTGATTTAAACCTAAGTCCGTCAGAAAGCCCGGCAGCGCTCATGTGAAAACGCCAAATTGACGGGTTCTGTGTTGCTATATACAATTGCTATATATCTTTGCATGTATGGTGATAAGCATGTCGATCGGCACCGTTTTCGTCAACAACCGCTCCCAGGCGGTCCGCATACCTTTGGACGTGCGCCTGCCCGAAGGCGTCCACAAGGTGGACATCCGCGCCAAGGGGAACGAGCGCATCATCGCCCTCCTCGGGCAAACCTGGGACAGCTTCTTCCTGGGAGGCCCCAGCGTCAGCGACGACTTCTTGCCCGAGCGCGCCACTCAGCACCAAGCGGAGCGTGAAGCCCTCTGATGCTGCGCTACCTGCTGGACACCAATATCGTCATCTATGTGTTGAAGCGGCGCCCGGTCGAGGTATTGTCTACGTTCAACGCCAACGCCAGCCGCATGGCCATCTCTTCCATCACCTTAGCCGAACTAATGCATGGCGCCGAGAAAAGCAGCCGCGTGAGCGAGAATTTGGCCGCCATCGAGGACTTTTGCAGTCGCCTGGACGTTTTGCCCTACGGCGCCAAAGCCGCCCAGCACTACGGCGCCATCCGTGCTGCCGTGGAAAAAATGGGTCAACCCATCGGTGTGAATGACCTGCACATTGCAGGCCACGCGCGCAGCGAAGGCTTGGTGCTGGTGACAAACAACCTGTCGGAATTCGTGCGCGTGCCTGCGCTTGAAGTAGAAAACTGGGTCCACGCCAGCCAGTGAGCCCACGACCGCCTCATGCGCCGCACCCCCAAGGCCCTGCCGGCCATTGACCCCGAACGCTGCACCGGCTGCGGGTGGTGTGTGGCGGTGTGCGCCCCGCATGTGCTGTCTCTGCAGCCCCAAGGTTGGGAAAAGCGCAGCCACTTGGACGACCCCGCGGCCTGCACCGGCTGCGCGTTGTGCGCAGTGCGGTGTCCTTTTGGCGCCATAGCCATGGAGCGCCGGCCCGACCGGGCCCAGCCGCTCCGTTAGCCTTTTCAGCGTGCAGGCGTGGGCCGCATGCGCCCAGTGGCCCAATGCAGCACCAGCGCCAAGCCCAGCAACAGCGCTGCACCCAGGGCCCAAAGCACCCACACCAGTGCGCTCACCACGCCAGTCAGCCCCTCCATCGACGGCAGCAGGGCCGACATCCAGCCCACGATGTCCATCCCGACGGCTTGCACCAACCGGATCAGTTCGGGCGTGACCCAGAGCGACAGCCAAGCCGGGACCGGCGACTGGGCCACCGCTTGCGCCGCTTGCGATGCACCGCCCGTCCCCAGCGCGGCCAACACCCACTGCGTGAGCTCCACCGACACCCAGGCCATGGCGGTCCAGCCAAGGATCAATACGAAAAACAAGCTCCAGATCAATGCGCGCATGTGCGTCTTAAGTGGTGAAGGACATTTGCATAGACCGCGCGACCACCGATGGGTTCCTTGTGGAGGCGCTGGCCCCGCATGGCGCACATGTTGGGGCGCACGGCGGTTCGTTCCGGTGCATGCCTTGCCACTGATGCGCGTTGTTGGTGCTTCAGTCTTGCATACAAGGCTTGTGAGCGGTTGGCACGGTTCTCGCATGAGGTAGTGCAAGCACCGACAAACTCACCATGAACTCCAGCGACATCGCCGACCGCATCGTCCAAGCCATCCTGGCCCAGAAACTGGCGCCCGGCAGCCGCTTGGGCGAGCAGGCTTTGTCCCTGCTGTTCAATTGCAGCCGCACCCTCATCCGTGAGGCGATGATGCAGCTCACCGCGCGCGGCATCGTCACCGTCAGCGCCCGGCGTGGCTGGTTCGTGGTGCAGCCTTCAGCGGTTGAAGCTCGGGAGGCATTCGAAGCCCGGCGTGTGATTGAGACCGGGTTGATCCGCAGTGCTGGCCCGATGGACCACGACAAGCTGGCCAGGCTCAAGCGCCACATCCGCGAGGAAAAAGCCGCACTGAAGGGCGATGACGTGGGCCGCCGCAGCTACCTGCTGGGCGACTTT
>CAZGDZ010000238.1:0-4106 GCA_964524855.1 uncultured Macromonas sp. | reverse complement strand
CGTACCAGCCCTGAACTGCGCCCACCAGCGGGCCATGGCCGCCTGACGCCATTGGGTGAAGCGTTCCCAAGTCTGCGCAAAACCGGAAGCGGCTGCATCGCCTTCGCTGGTGACGGTTTCAGACGCTACCTCGCTTGTCTCGGGCGCGGCTTCTGGGGGCACAGACGACTCTGCCTCTGGCGGCACAGCCGCCGCTCGGGGCATGGCATTGCGCGTGGGCAAGGTGTCCAATTGGCGCACCAGTTCGTCGAACCTGGTGGCCAAGGCAGGGGTGTCCACTGCAGAAGCGGCGCGCAGGCGCTCGACATCGCGGGCAATGGCGCGCTGCACCGGATTGAGCCGGGGCTGTGCCGCACGCTCAATGCGTTGTTCCGCGCCCTGCAGGGCCGAAATCAGCGGTTGGGCGCTGCCGGTCAACTGGCTTTGCTGCACCGCCAAGCGGATGGCCGACTCGAGATCCTGCACCAGGCTGTCGTCGCGCGAGCGCGACACGCTGAGCATCAACTCTTCCAGTTGACTGCGTTGCAGCGACACCTCGGACAATCGAATTTCGGCCACGCCCAAGCGGGCTTGCAACTCTTTGGACTGGGCATCGGCCTGTGCGGCCAGCGTGCGGGCCGATGCCGCCTCGGCCAAGGTGTCGGTGCTGCGGCGGGCCAATGCTTCTTCGGCCTGACCGAGCCGCTGCCAGAGAACGGCCGTGGCCGCCACAGAAGCCACGGCTGCCACCAGGGCCAGCCAGGCCAACAGCCGCCCAGGTGCACCATCCCGTGCGGCGTCCTGCGCGGGCGGGGGAGATTCAACGGTAGTGGGCGGTGTGTCTGGAGCGGTCATGGTTGATGC
The DNA here is from genome assembly GCA_964524855.1 of uncultured Macromonas sp. Classification (GTDB taxonomy): domain Bacteria; phylum Pseudomonadota; class Gammaproteobacteria; order Burkholderiales; family Burkholderiaceae_C; genus CAZGDZ01. The sequence goes on along the minus strand of CAZGDZ010000238.1, from coordinate 3,263 downwards.
ACCGATTCTAGGGTCTGAAGCACATCTGGCAAGGCCGGGCGGGTCTGAACAACGCGTCCAAAACCCAAAGACCGCGCCGCGTCAGCGATGCGAGGGTGGGTGACCAAGGCCTGCGCGGCCGACCAGTCGGCGCCAGGCTCCAACTGCGCGAGGTTGGCCACCGCTTCGGAACTGCTGAACAACCACCACACCGAAGGAGCAGACCAGGACTTCGCCCCGCTGATTGACGAGGGCAGTCCCGGCCAAATGGACGGCACTTGCCGACGGTATGCCACGCAACGCTCGACCCGCCCCCCTGCCCCTTCACACTGCCGCGCCAACCAGTCGCGACCGGCGTGGCCATCGGCCGACACGCCGTGCACGATCAACAAACGGTGGCCCGGGTGCACTTGCTCGCGCACACGGGCCCACAGCGCCTCGGAGTCGAACTGGGGCGCATCTTCGGCCGGGGCGTCGATGCGGACAGCAGGAACACCCGCCTGACGCAAGGCCCTCGCAGTGCCTGGCCCTGGTGCCCAGCAACGGGGGCCATCGGGCGCGTTTGCAGGCCAGCCGGGGGCCGCCCAAAAGCGATCCACCGCCTGAGCGCTGACGAACATCAAGGCCTCAAACTGGCTCAGGTGCTCACGGCAATGCAGCAGGCGCTCGGGTTGTGGACTGTCACCCACCTCGATCAGTGGCAGTGCATGCGCTTCATGCCCAGCAGCCCGCAACGCCTGCACCCAGGCATGCGCTTCGCGCGCTGGCCGGGTGACGATGAGCGTTGTCATGCGGCCGGCGCACCACCTGCGCGCAACAGGCTCGCGACGTGCTCGCCCAGGCGATCGGCGTCGGCCAAGCTGGCCAACGCCGCGGACGCCGACACACGTACCACCGACTGCCGGCCTTCGGGGTCACCCCAAGCGGCATCCAGGTTCAGCACACCCGCCATGTTCGCAGAGGGTTCAGACTGCCAAGTGGAAAACGCCGCCAGGGGCATGGAACAACTGCCTCCCATGGCACGGGAAACAGCGCGCTCGGCAGCCACCGACCACCAAGTGGCCTGGTGCGCCAGCGGCGCCAAAGCGGCCACCACCTCGGGGCGGGCGCTGCGCACTTCGATGCCCAGTGCACCCTGACCAGCGGCAGGCAGCATCTCGGTAGGCTCAAAAATGTGGCGAATGCGCGCGGCCAGCCCCAAGCGCTTGAGGCCCGCCGCCGCCAGCACGATGGCGTGGTACTGGCCTTCGTCCAATTTGCGCAGGCGGGTGTCCAGGTTGCCGCGCAAGGGCTCGATGCGCACGTCGTGGCGGCCCAGCCGCGCCAGCGCCTCGCGCAGCAACACCACACGGCGCAAGCTGGAGGTGCCTACCACCGCGTCTTGAGGCAAATCGTCCAAGCCCGCGCAGTGCGGCGACACCCAGGCATCGCGCGGGTCTTCCCGCTCCATCACGCAGGCCAGCTCAAACCCGGCGGGCAACTCCATCGGCACATCTTTCAGGGAATGCACCGCCAAGTCGGCTCGGCCTTCCTCCAGTGCCACTTCCAGTTCTTTCACGAACAGTCCCTTGCCCCCCACCTTGCTCAAAGCGCGATCCAGAATCTGGTCGCCTTTGGTGGTCATGCCCAACAAGCTGACCCGGTGGCCGAGGCCCTCCAGCCGGGCCTGCACGTGTTCGGCCTGCCACAGCGCAAGCCGGCTTTCACGGGTGGCAATGGTCAACGACAAGGGGGCAACGGTGGCGGCATTCACGGGCAAGTCCAAGGGTAAGGTGTAACCCGAGGATGCTAGCACGCCCCTCCCGCCAAGGCTTCGCGCACCACCGCCAGTTGCCGGCGGGAGACGGCGACCCGCTCATCCACCCCGTCAAGCTGCAGGCACCAGCCATCGTGCCCATCTGCGGGGTGCTCGGCCTCGGGCACCGAAGCGGCACGAGGGTGCCCATTTTCCAGTGCGCGGATGCGGTGCCGCGCCACCAGGGCGTTGCGGTGCACCCGCAACCAGCGGCCAGGGTGCGCCTGTTCCATGTCTTGCAGCGAGCCGTCGTAGATGAACGACCGCGCCGGGGTGCGCACTGTCAGGTATTTGAGTTCGGCCTTGAGGTAAACCACCTCGTCCAACGGCACCCGTTCGGTGCGGCCCCGGTCGTGGATGAGCAGAAAGTCCGCGTCGGTGACCACCGGGCGCGCAGGACGGGCCTGCCAACGCACGACCTTGTCCAGAGCCTGCTGCAAGCGCTCCAGGCGCACCGGTTTGGTCAGGTAGTCCAGCGCATCCAGCTCAAAAGCCTGCACAGCGTGTTCCGCGTGGGCAGTGACGAACACCACCGCCGGCGGCTGGGTCAGGGCCTGCACATGCTTGGCCAACGCCAGCCCGTCCACCCCCGGCATGTGGATGTCGAGCAACAACACGTCCCATGGCTGGTGCTGCAACAGCGCCATCGCCTGCACTGCCTGACCGGCCTCGGCCACCACGAACTCGCCCACAGCACCGCCGGCCGCCTGGCATTCGGCCAGCAAATCCCGCAAGCGGCTGCGCGCCAGCGGCTCGTCGTCCACCACCAAAATTCGCATGGTCATGATGACACCTCTCCCCGCTCGCCCCCGAAATGCCCCGCTGGCATCCCAGGCCGATAAAATCGCGGCTCCTGTCGCATTCTTTCAAATTTTGGGGCCGCCGTGTGCGAGTGGCCACCACCCTGCCATGTCCACCAACCAACTCGACACCAAATCCCAAGCCTGGTCCGCCCTGTTCTCCGAGCCCATGAGCGAGTTGGTCAAGCGCTACACCGCCAGCGTGTTCTTTGACAAGCGCCTGTGGCAAGCCGACATCGCGGGCAGCCTGGCCCACGCCGACATGCTGGGGGCCCAAGGCATCATCGGTGCCGATGACCTGGCCGCTATCCAGAAAGGCATGGCGCAGATCACGCAAGAAATCGAATCCGGCGCCTTCGAGTGGAAGCTGGACCTGGAAGACGTGCACCTGAACATCGAAGCGCGCCTGACCCAACTGGTGGGCGACGCCGGCAAGCGCCTGCACACCGGCCGCAGCCGCAACGACCAGGTCGCCACCGACGTGCGCCTGTGGCTGCGCGGCGAGATCGACGGCCTGGCCGCGCTGCTGGCCGACATGCAGCGCGCGCTGGTCGAGCTGGCCGCACAGCACACCGAGACCGTGATGCCGGGCTTCACCCACCTGCAGGTGGCGCAGCCGGTCAGCTTCGCGCACCACCTGCTGGCCTACGTCGAGATGTTCGCGCGCGACGCCGACCGGCTGGCCGACG
>CAZGDZ010000237.1:0-4125 GCA_964524855.1 uncultured Macromonas sp. | reverse complement strand
CGACAACACGTGCGAGGAAAAGTCGATCACCAAGGGCGCATCGCAGCCGAGGGCCTTCAGGTCCGGCAGTTCTTGAAACTCCACCCCATGGATGGTTTCGTTGCTGCACAGGTGCACGTAGCTGGTGCCGTCGCGCAACTGCCAGGTGGCTGGCGCGGGAATGGCAGTGAAGCCGCTGTCGGCGGCGCTGGCGGCCACCTGCGAGGCACCATACTTCTGCGCCTCTTTGGCTGATTTCTGGCTCCAGCCGCCGGTGACCACAAAGTCCATCGCCAGCTCGGGCTTCAGGCCGGCCAGGTTCATCGGGACGATGGCGTTTTCGGCCAGGCCACCGCCCTGCATGAACAGCACCTTGAAGTTCGGCGGCACGACCAGCAATTCGCGCAGGTCGGCTTCGGCCTGCGCGCAAATGGCCATGAATTCCTTGCCGCGATGGCTCATTTCCATCACGCCCATGCCGCTGCCGTGCCAGTCCAGCATTTCGGCGGCGGCTTGTTGCAGCACGGCTTCGGGCATCACCGCCGGGCCGGCGGAAAAGTTGTAAGGGCGGTTCATGCCTCGGTCTCGTCGTCGCTCGCTTCGGGGGCGTCCACGTTCGCATCGTTTTCCACGATGCGCTGCAGACCGCTCAGTTGCGCACCTTCGTCCAGGCTGATCAGTGTTACGCCCTGCGTGGCTCGGCCCAGCTCGCGGATTTCGCTGACGCGTGTGCGCACCAGCACGCCGGTGTCGGTGATCAGCATGATCTCGTCGTCCGCGTGCACCAGGGTGGCTGCCACCACCTTGCCGTTGCGCTCGCTTTGCTGGATGGCGATCATGCCCGTGGTGCCCCGGCCGTGGCGGGTGTATTCGCCAATCGGGGTTCGCTTGCCGTAGCCGTTCTGGGTCGCGGTCAGCACGCTTTGCTGCTCGTCCTCGGCCACCAACATGGCGATCACGCTTTGGGTCTCGTCCAGCATCATGCCGCGCACGCCACGGGCGTTGCGGCCCATGGGGCGCACGTCGTTTTCGTCAAAACGAACAGCCTTGCCGCCGTCGCTGAACAGCATCACGTCGTGGGCGCCGTCGGTCAGCGCCGCGCCAATCAAAAAGTCGCCTTCGTCCAAGTCCACAGCAATGATGCCGGCCTTGCGCGGGTTGCTGAATTCGTCCAGCGCGGTCTTCTTGACCGTGCCCATGGAGGTGGCCATGAACACGTAGCGGTCCTCGGGGAACTTGCGCATCTCGCCGGTCAGCGGCAGCACCACGTTGATCTTTTCGCCTTCTTGCAGCGGGAACATGTTGACAATGGGGCGACCGCGCGAGCCACGCGAACCCGCCGGCACTTCCCACACTTTGAGCCAGTACAGGCGGCCGCGGTTGCTGAAGCACAGGATGTAGTCGTGCGTGTTGGCGATGAAGAGCTGGTCGATCCAGTCATCTTCCTTGGTGGCGGTGGCCTGTTTGCCGCGTCCGCCGCGCTTCTGCGCGCGGTACTCGCTCAAGGGCTGGCTCTTGATATAGCCCGAGTGCGACAGCGTCACCACCATGTCGGTGGGCGTGATCAGGTCTTCGGTGCTCAGGTCTTGCGCGCTGTGTTCGATTTCGCTGCGGCGCGCGCCCAGCTTGGTCTGGCCGAATTCGGTGCGGATGGCCACCAGCTCGTCGCCGATGATGGTGGACACGCGTTCGGGCTTGGACAGAATGTCGAGCAGATCGTCGATCTCGGCCATCACGTCCTTGTACTCGGCCACGATCTTGTCCTGCTCCAGCCCGGTCAGGCGTTGCAGGCGCATTTGCAGGATTTCCTGCGCTTGCGTTTCGCTCAGGCGGTACAGGCCGTCGCCCTGCATGCCGAATTCGCGTTCCAGGCCTTCGGGGCGGTAGTCGTCGGCGTTCACCACCGTGCCGTCTTCCTTGGCGCGGGTCAGCATCTGGCGCACCAGCTGGCTGTCCCAGCTGCGCGTCATCAACTCGGCTTTGGCCACCGGCGGCGTGGGGCTTTCGCGGATGATGCGGATGAACTCGTCGATGTTGGCCAGCGCCACCGCCAGGCCTTCCAGCACGTGGCCCCGGTCGCGCGCCTTGCGCAGGTTGAACACCGTGCGGCGCGTCACCACTTCGCGGCGGTGCTGCAGGAAGATGTCGATCAGGTCCTTCAGGTTGCACAGCTTGGGCTGGCCGTCCACCAGCGCCACCATGTTCATGCCGAAGGTGTCCTGCAGCTGCGTCTGCTTGTACAGGTTGTTCAGCACCACCTCGGGCACTTCGCCGCGTTTTAGCTCGATCACCACCCGCATGCCGTCCTTGTCGGACTCGTCCTGGATGTGGCTGATGCCTTCGATCTTCTTCTCGTGCACCAGCTCGGCAATGCGTTCCAGCAGCGTCTTCTTGTTCACCTGGTACGGGATTTCATCGACGATGATGGCCTGTCGCTGGCCTTTGTCGATGTCCTCGAAATGGCACTTGGCGCGCATCACCACCCGGCCGCGGCCGGTGCGGTAGCCGTCTTTCACGCCGGTGATGCCGTAAATCAGGCCCGCGGTGGGGAAGTCGGGCGCCGGTACGATTTCCATCAGGTCATCGATGGACGCGTCCGGGTGCTTGAGCAGGTGCAGGCAGGCGTCCACCACCTCGTTGAGGTTGTGCGGAGGGATGTTGGTGGCCATCCCCACCGCGATGCCGGCTGAGCCGTTGATCAGCAGGTTGGGCAGGCGCGCCGGCAGCACCAGCGGTTCGGACTCGCTGCCGTCGTAGTTGGGCCCGAAATCGACCGTTTCCTTGTCGATGTCGGCCAGCATCTCGTGGGCAATCTTGCTCAGGCGGATTTCGGTGTAACGCATGGCGGCGGCGCTGTCGCCGTCCACCGAACCAAAGTTGCCCTGGCCGTCCACCAGCATGTGGCGCAGCGAAAAGTCCTGTGCCATGCGCACAATGGTGTCGTACACCGCGCTGTCGCCGTGCGGGTGGTATTTACCGATCACGTCACCCACGATACGGGCCGACTTTTTGTACGGCCGGTTCCAGTCGTTGTTCAGCTCGTGCATCGCGTACAGCACGCGCCGGTGCACGGGCTTCAAACCGTCTCGCGCATCGGGCAGGGCGCGACCCACGATCACGCTCATCGCGTAATCGAGGTAGCTGCGGCGCATTTCCTCTTCGAGGCTGATGGGCAGGGTTTCCTTGGCGAAAGAGGTCATGTGCGCGGCAACTTGGTGTACAAAGACAATCAAGCATTTTATGACGGTCGCCACAGGGCCCGGCAGAACCGATATTTCCGGTGATTGTTGTGTTGTTGCAACAGCGTTGGCGCCATGCTACCGACTGTTACACGCAGTCGTCCTTGTCACAGCGGCCAAGTGTTGGTTGTGGCACAATGAAATTTCGATCATTCAAGGTCGAAGAACCTTGGTCACACCAACTGCAGCGTACCGGCTGCGCCAACATGAAGAGGACATCGATGAAAAAATTGAACAAGATTGCAGCGCTGTTTGCCACTGCAGCCCTGGCCACCGCCGCTGGCGCCCAGACCATCGACAACTGGCGCAACGGCTCCGGCGATCTGGTGTGGAAGAACGGCACCAACGAACTGTGCTGGCGCAATGCCAACTGGACGCCTGCCACGGCGGCTCAGGGTTGCGACGGCGCCATCGTGCCCAAGGCTCCGGAACCGGCACCTGCGCCCGCTCCGGCCCCGGCTGCTGCACCGGCTCCCGCTCCGGCACCTGCGCCCGCTCCGGCCCCGGCTCCTGCGCCCGCCGCTGCCGCCAAAGTGACCTACGCTGCTGACGCCTTCTTCGACTTCGACAAAGCCGTGCTGAAGACCGAAGGCAAAGCCAAGCTGGACGACCTGGCCGACAAGGTCAAGGGCATCAACCTGGAAGTGATCATTGCTGTGGGTCACACCGACGCCACCGGCCCTGACGCTTACAACCAAGCCTTGTCCGTGCGCCGCGCTGAAGCTGTCAAGGCTTACCTGGTGACCAAGGGCATTGAAGCCAACCGCGTTTACACCGAAGGCAAGGGCGAAGCCCAGCCGGTGGCTGACAACAGCACCCGCGAAGGCCGTGGCAAGAACCGCCGCGTGGAAATCGAAGTGGTGGGCACCCGCGCCAACTGACCGGTTTTCCTCCGGAACCTAAAACC
>CAZGDZ010000236.1:0-4167 GCA_964524855.1 uncultured Macromonas sp. | reverse complement strand
ACCAGATCCTGGTCAATCCGCAGCAACCGTCGTACTTCGGCGGACTGCCCAAGACCTTTCCTTTCGCCGAGAACTGCCGATACAGTGCCGAAGGCATGAGCTGCACGGTGCCGCCGGGCCACTACTTCATGATGGGCGACAACCGCGACAATTCCACCGACTCCCGCTACTGGGGGTTCGTCCCTGATCGCAACATCGTGGGCAAAGCCTTCTTCGTCTGGATGAATTTCGGTGATCTGGGTCGAATTGGGGCCTTCGAGTGAGTGCAAGTGTGCTCAAAGTTGCTGCAGTTGATTAAGATGTGTGCATCATTACGCATGGAGCAGGGCACATGAAATCTCGTCAGCGGGGCATCACCTTCCTGGGCATTGTTTTTGTCGGGATTGTGGTGGGTGTGGTCGGTGTGGTGGGGGCGCAGGTGGCGCCGACGGTGATCGAGTATCAAGCCATCTTGAAAGCGGCCCAGCGGGCGTCTGAGGCGGGCAACACCGTGGGTGAAATCCGTGCCTCGTTCGACCGCTCCAAGGCGGTGGACTATTTCGAGGCCATCAGCGGCAAAGACCTCGACATCAGCAAAGTGAACGACAAGATTGTGGTGGAGTTTGCCTACAGCAAAGAAATCCACCTGGCGGGTCCGGCGTATCTGGTGATGAAATACCAAGGCCGCACCCAATGACGGAAAACGCCTGATTTGAATTCGGATTTATCTGCGCTGCAACGGCGGCTAGGGCACACGTTTGCCCAGCCCGCGTTGCTGGAACGCGCACTGACCCACCGCAGCTTTTCGTCTGAACACTACGAGCGCCTGGAGTTTCTGGGCGACTCGGTGTTGTCGCTCGCTGTTTCTGGTTTGCTCTACGAGCGCTTGAGCCGGCAGCCCGAGGGGGATCTGTCGCGCATTCGGGCCAACCTGGTGAAGCAGGACACGCTGCACGCGCTGGCGGTGGATTTGGGCTTGCCCGACTTGATGCACCTGGGCGAAGGCGAGGTTCGCTCGGGCGGTCGCCAACGGCCCTCCATTCTGGCGGACGCGTTGGAGGCGATCATCGGGGCGGTCTACTTGGACGCCGGGTTTGACGCTGCCAATGCGTTGGTGCGCCGCCTGTACCAGTCGGTGGACCTGAGCCCCGGCCAGAGCGTGCAGAGCAAGGACGCGAAAACGGCCTTGCAGGAGTGGCTGCAGGGTCGCAAAATGAAGCTGCCTAACTACCAGGTGGCGGCCACCACCGGCGAGGCGCACCGCCAAACCTTCGAGGTGGTCTGCCAGATTGAAACCGGCCAAGTAGCGCGCGGCAGTGGCGCGTCCCGCCGCGCGGCCGAGCAAGCCGCTGCGACGGCCCTGTTGCAACACATCAAGAATACCAAGCCATGAACGCCAAGCCCACCGCGCCCCAGCCCGACGACGAATTGGAGGCCATGCTCGCGCGTGCCTTGAGCAAACCGGCGGCCGCGCCGGCCGCCGAAGAGGTGGCAGAGGATGCGCCGCCGCCAGGCCCCCAGCGTTGCGGCTACGTGGCCATCGTGGGCAAGCCCAACGTGGGCAAGTCCACCCTGCTCAACGCGTTGGTGGGGCAAAAGGTCAGCATCACCTCTCGCAAGGCGCAAACAACCCGTCACCGCATCACCGGCTTGCGCACGGTGGGCGCGACCCAGTTCGTGTTCGTGGACACGCCGGGTTTCCAGACCCGCCACGGCAACGCGCTGAACCGTTCGCTCAACAAGACCGTTCTGGGTGCGGTGGCCGATGTGGACGTGATCGTGTTCGTGGTGGAGGCGGGCAACTTCAACCTCGCCGACGCCAAGGTGCTGGATTTGCTACCCAAGAACGTGCCGGTGGTGTTGGTGGCCAACAAGCTGGACATGGTGCACCGCCGCGCTGAGCTGGCCCCGTGGCTGCGCAGCATGCAGGAGCGCCATCCGTTCACCGAATTCGTGCCCATGTCGGCCAAGAACGCGAAGGACATCCAGCGTTTTTACGGCATCGTGGAAAAGTACCTGCCCGAACAACCGTGGATGTACGACGCCGACGAGCTGACCGATCGCAGCGAACGCTTCATGGCTGCCGAGATGGTGCGCGAGAAGCTGTTCCGCCTGACCGGTGACGAGTTGCCGTACACGTCCACCGTGGTGATCGACAAGTTCGAGGAAGAGGGGCAGCTCAAGCGGATTGCGGCCACCATCGTGGTGGAGCGCGATGGGCACAAAGGCATGGTGATCGGCGAGAAGGGCGAGAAGCTCAAGCGCATTGGCACCGAGGCCCGCCAGGAGCTGGAGAAGCTCTGGGATTGCAAGGTGTTTCTGGAACTGTGGGTCAAGGTGCGTTCCGGTTGGGCCGATGACGAGGCCCGCGTGCGCTCCTTCGGCTACGAGTAAGCGCATACTCACTTGCCATGCCCTCGGCCAAGCAGCCGCGCGTGCACGATGAACCTGCTTACGTGCTGCACCACCACGATTGGAGCGAGTCCAGCCTGATTCTGGAGGTGTTCAGCCGCCAGCATGGGCGAGTGGCCTTGGTCGCCAAAGGGGTGAAGCGTCCCACCTCGCAGTTTCGTCCGGTGTTGTTGCCTTTGCAGCCGCTGCGCCTGTCGTGGGGCGGTGACGCCGAGGTGCGCGCCCTCAAGGCGGCTCACTGGCAGGGCGGGCATGTGATGCCGGTGGGCGACGCCTTGATGTCGGGCTATTACCTGAACGAATTGGTGATGCGCCTGCTGGCGCGGGACGATCCGCATCCGGGCTTGTTCGACCATTACGCGCGTGCGGTGGCCGAGCTGGCGCATGGCGAGGAGGCCCAGGCGACGGTGTTGCGGACGTTCGAGCTGCTGCTGCTGCGGGACACCGGCTTTTTGCCTGCGTTGAATGAAGAGGGGGCGAGCCTGGGGCCGTTGCGGCCGGACGCCCGTTACGAACTGGTGCCTGAGGCGGGCCTGCGCGCGGCGTCGCATCCACAGACTTTGGCGTGCGAAGGCGCCGTGTGGCTGCATCTGCAAACGGCGCTGGACGACACGCAACCCTTCGAAGCGCTGTTGGCTTGTTGTGCCGACGACCGGGGCGGCGCCTTGCGCCAGCAATTGCGCACCTTGCTGCACTACCATAGCGGTGTGCGGGCGTTCAAGACGCGGCAGTTGCTGGCCGACATTCAGCGTTTGTGCCAGGCTGCCCCTACTAATGCCCCCGCCACCGAATTCACGCCCGATCGTCCATGACCGTTCCTGCCCCCTGCCACACCGCGCTGTCCGTCAACGTCAACAAGGTGGCCTTGGTGCGCAACACGCGCCACCTGGGCATACCCAGCGTTACCCGCGCGGCCACGTTGTGTCTGCAAGCCGGGGCGCACGGCATCACGGTGCACCCCCGGCCCGATGAGCGGCACATCCGCCACCATGACGTGTTCGACTTGGCCGAGCTGCTGCAGGCTTGGCCGGACCGGGAGTACAACATTGAGGGCAACCCCTTTCACAACCTGATGGAGGTGGCGCGCGAGGTGCGAGCGCGTGGCTTGCCCCTGCACCAGATCACCCTGGTGCCCGACAGCGTGGGCCAGTTCACCAGCGACCACGGCTGGCGCTTTCCCGAAGATTCGGAGCGCCTGCAGCCAGTGGTGGCCGAGGCGCGGGACATGGGGGTGCGCGTCAGCCTGTTCATGGACGCCGAGCCTGCCCAAATGGCCGCTGCCCGGGCAGTGGGTGCCGACCGGGTGGAGCTGTATACCGAACCCTATGCCGCTGCGCACGCGCAGGGTGGGGCGGCCGCCCAAGAGCAACTGACGCGCTTTGCCGCCGCAGCCCAAGCCGCGTTGGACGCCGGCTTGGGTGTCAATGCCGGCCACGACCTCAACCGCGACAACCTGAGCGATTTTTTGCGTGTGGTGCCGGGCGTGAGCGAGGTGTCGATCGGTCATGCGCTGGTGGCCGATGCCCTGGAACTGGGCTACGCTGCCACGGTGCAAGACTACTTGCGCTGCATCGCGCAAGGGCAAGCCTGAGCCTTGAGATGATCTACGGCATCGGCACCGACGTTTGCGATGTGCGCCGCATCCGTGCCAGCCTGGAACGGCATGGCGACCGGTTTGCCGAAAAGGTGTTGGGCGAACGCGAGTTGGCCACCTGGCGCCAGCGCAGTGCCCGTTGGCCCGAACGCGGGTTGCGTTACCTAGCCACCCGTTTTTCG
>CAZGDZ010000235.1:0-4176 GCA_964524855.1 uncultured Macromonas sp. | reverse complement strand
GTCTCTATTTTCAACTTTAAGTCAAAGCTGGTTTGAAATTCAAGGTATTTGTGCATGTTCATGCGGCTCTACAGTCAACCCCGTGGCCACCAATAACTTCATCTCAGGAGACAACATGCCCCACTTTTCCTCGCACCTGCCCCGCCGCCGCGCGGTGGCTCAACTCGCCGGCTTGACGCTGCTGACTGCCACCGGCCTGGCCCAAGCCCAGGCGTGGCCCACCAAACCCGTGAGCCTGGTCGTGCCCTTCCCGCCGGGCGGCACCACCGACATCCTGGCCCGCGCCCTGTCCGAGCGGCTGGCCTCGGCGCTGGGCCAGCCGGTGATCGTGGAGAACAAGCCGGGTGCCGGCGCCACGATTGGCGCCGACCTCGTGGCCAAGTCCACACCCGACGGTCACACCCTGTTGGTGGGCGCGGTGCACCACACCATCGCCACCAGCGTGTACAAAAACCTGAAGTACGACTTCCAAAAGAGCTTCGCGCCCATCACCACCATCGCCATGGTGCCCAACGTGTTGACGGTGAACGCGAGCTCTCCGGCCAAAACGACCGCCGAACTGCTGGCCCAACTGAAGGCCAAGCCCGAACTGGCGGTGTACGGCTCCAACGGCAACGGCACCGCGCAGCACCTCATCGGCACCCAGTTCCAGACCAGCACCGGCATCAAGATGACCCATGTCCCCTACCGCGGCAGCGCCCCGCTGGTGACCGACCTGCTGGGTGGACAGATCACGATGTCGTTCGACACCATGACCCCGGTGTTGCCGCACGTGAAAGCGGGCAAGCTGCGGCCGCTGGCGGTGACCACGGCCACCCGTTCCCCCGCCCTGCCCGACGTGCCCACGTTGCAGGAAGTGGGCTTGAAGGACTTCAGCATCGGCACCTGGTTTGGCGTGCTGGCCCCGGCCGCCACCCCGAAAGAGGTGCTGACCCGACTCAACACCGAGATGGTCAAGATCATCCGCTCGCCCGAGTTTGGCCAACGCATGAACGACATCGGCGCGCAACCCATCGGCAATTCGAGCGAGGACATGGCTCAACAAATCCGTGTGGAAACGGAGAAGTTTGCCGCCCTCGTGAAAGCCGGCAACATCACCGTCGATTGAGCGACGGCCTTACCAGGAGCCCAACGTGGACAAAGAACAAGCCGTGGCGGACCTGACCCAGGTCATGTCCAAATTCACCGCCTACATCGGCAAGCGCCTGCCGACCGATGTCACCCAGAAGCTGGGTGACTTGCGTGAAAAGGAAGTCAACTTCCTGGCCAAGGAGGTGTACGAGTCGATGCGCGCCAACCAGGAAGCGGCCGACAAGCTGGACCGCCCAAGCTGCCAGGACACCGGGGTGATCCAGTACTTCCTGACGGCGGGTGCCAAGTTCCCGTTGTTGGGGGAGCTGGAAGGCATTCTCACGAACGCCACGCTGGGCGCGACCAAGGACGGCCCGCTGCGCCACAACGCGGTGGAAACCTTCGTCGAGAAAAACACCGGCACCAACACCGGCAGCAAGATCCCGTGGCTGGACTGGGAGATCGTGCCCGACGACGACAGCGTGACCATTGACGTCTACATGGCCGGTGGCGGTTGCACCCTGCCGGGCAAGGCCACCGTGCTGATGCCAGGCCAGGGCTACGAAGGCGTGGCCGAGTTCGTGTTTGACGTGGTGACTTCGCGTGGCGTCAACGCCTGCCCACCGCTGCTGGTGGGGGTGGGCGTGTCCACCTCGGCCGAAACGGCGGCGCGCTTGTCCAAAAAGGCCATTCTGCGGCCGGTGAATTCACGCCACCCGAACGACAACGCCGCGCTGATGGAGGAGCTGTTGGCCGAAGGCCTGAACGAACTCGGCCTGGGCCCGCAGGGCCTCACTGGCAACAACAGCGTGATGGGCGTGAACATCGAATCGTCCGCGCGCCACCCGTCCACCATTGGTGTGGCGGTGTCCACCGGCTGTTGGGCGCACCGCCGCGGCCGCATCAAGATCAACGCCGACCTGACGCACGAAGTCATTTCGCACCAAGGATTCCAGTCGTGAAAAAGATACTGAACACCCCCATCAAAGACGAGGACCTGGAAGCCCTGAACGTGGGCGACGTGGTCTACCTGACGGGCACCCTGGTGACCTGCCGCGACGTGGCACACCGCCGCTTGATCGAGCTGGGCCGCGAGCTGCCGGTGGACCTGAAGGGCGGCGCCATCTTCCACGCCGGCCCCATCGTGCGCAAGAAGGACGACGGCGAGTACGAGATGGTCTCCATCGGCCCGACCACCAGCATGCGCATGGAGAAGTTCGAGAAGGCCTTCATCGAACAGACCGGGGTGAAGCTGATCGTGGGCAAGGGCGGCATGGGCCCCGAAACGCAGGCCGGCTGCGTGGAAAACAAGGCAGTGCATGCCATATTCCCGGGCGGCTGCGCGGTGCTGGCGGCCACGCAGGTGGAGAAGATCGAGGCGGCCGAGTGGACCGACCTGGGCATGCCCGAAACGCTGTGGGTCAACCGCGTGCGGGAGTTTGGCCCCTTGATCATCTCCATCGACACCAAGGGCCGCAACCTGATCGAGGAAAACAAGGCGGTCTTCAACCAGAAGAAGCAGCCGATTCTGGAGCGCATCAACCAGAAGATCCGGTTCATCAAGTGAGCGCGGCGGGCTGCTTCGTGCAGCCTGTCAGCCTGATGTAGGTCGTGATCAGATAGCATCTGACTTCACCGAGAGGAGTGAGATATGCGTCTGATCAAATACGGACTCGCCACCGTGGCCGTGATGGTGTTGGTGGGTTGTGCATCTGTGCCCATGGGGTCTGCGGAAGAAGATGCCAAAGCCAAGGCATTTGTCCCGCCACCCGACAAGGCGGCGTTGTACATCTACCGCAACGAAACCTTCGGCGCTGCCGTGCCCATGAACCTGAGCATCAACGGCCGCAACATCGGGCAAAGCGTTTCCAAGACCTATTTCCAGTTCAACGTCGTGCCCGGTCGTTACAGCGTCGAGTCCACGGCCGAGAACGTGGCCGAGCTGAAGCTGCAGATGGAGCCGGGCAAGAACTATTTCGTCTGGCAGGAGGTGAAGATGGGCATGTGGATGGCGCGCAGCCAACTGCACCAAGTGGACGAAACCACGGGCCGAGCGGGTGTGCAGGAGTCCAAACTGGCGTCCGCGCGGTTGACGGCGGCGGACTTGCAGCCTCTGGAGGCCAAAGGGCCGACGCCCAGCAACGTGGCCCTCGACGAGAAACTGCGCCAGTTGCAAAAGATGTTCGATGACAAACTGATCTCCGAACAAGAGTACCAGCTCAAGCGCAAGGAATTGCTGGAAAAGTTCTGACCAGCGGCAGGCCCTGTTCGCGCGTTGCACTGCGCGTCATGGGCTGAAGGTGAGAAAATGCAGGGATGAACGCCCTGAACACCGTTGAATTGATGAACACCCTTGGCCAGCAGGCCAAGGCCGCTTCGGCGCTGATGGCCAAGGCTGGCGCCGCGACCAAAGTGGCCGCTTTGCGCGGTTTGGCGGCACTGTTGCGTGCCAATGTCGGCATGTTGCAGGCCGAAAACGCCAAAGACCTGGAGCGTGCCCGCGCCAATGGGCTGGCCGAACCGATGGTGGACCGGCTCAAGCTGACCCCCAAAGCCATCGAAACCTGCGCTGAAGGCTGTGAGCAGTTGGCCGCCATGCCTGACATCATTGGCGAGATCATGGGCATGAAGCAAATGCCCAGTGGTATCCGTGTGGGCCAGATGCGCGTGCCCATCGGCGTGTTCGGCATGATTTACGAAAGCCGGCCTAACGTCACCATCGAGGCGGCTTCTTTGTCCATCAAGAGTGGAAATGCCTGCATCTTGCGTGGTGGCTCCGAGGCGATCGACAGCAACCGCGCGCTGGCCCTACTGGTGCAGCAGGCGCTGGTGGCGGCTGGTTTGCCCGCTGACGCGGTCCAGTTGGTGCCCACCACCGACCGCGAGGCGGTGGGTCAACTGATTGCCATGCCCGCCTACGTGGACGTCATCATTCCGCGCGGCGGCAAGGGTCTGATCGAGCGCATCAGCCGCGAAGCCAAAGTGCCGGTCATCAAACACCTGGATGGCAATTGCCACACCTATGTGGACGACCCGTGCGACATCGCCATGGCGGTCAAGGTGACCGACAACGCCAAAACGCAGAAGTACAGCCCCTGCAACGCG
>CAZGDZ010000234.1:0-4184 GCA_964524855.1 uncultured Macromonas sp. | reverse complement strand
CAGCGGCACGGCATTGGCGCCCAGGGTCTTGAAGCTGTCGATGAAGACATTGTTCTGCATCACCCGCAGCTTGATGCCGTTCAGGTCTTCCAGCTTGGCCACCGGCTGCTTGTTGTTGGTCAGGTTGCGAAACCCGTTTTCCCAGTAAGCCAGGCCCACCAGACCTTTGTCCTGCAGTTTGTCCATCACCTTCTGACCCACCGGGCCGTCCAGCACCGCATCGGCTTCCTTGACGTTGTTGAACAGGAACGGGGTATCCCAAATCGCCATTTCTTTGGTGATGCCCACCAGCGTCGCGGTAGAGCCAACCATCATCTCCTGCGCACCGCCGATCAATGCCTGCTGCATCTGCACGTCGGAACCAAGTGCAGCGGCGCCAATGGCGCGCACCTTCATCTTTCCGCCAGACGCTTTTTCCACCTCCTGGGCAAACAACTTGACGGCCCGGCCCTGGTTGGACTGCTCGTTCAGGCCATAGCCGAATCGGATCATGCGCGGCTTGATGTCCTGCGCCTGTGCCCAGCCTGCGGTCAGCGTGGCCAAACCGACGGCCAGCGAGAGGGCAACTTGCTTGAATTTCATGGTGATCTCCTTGGGGTCGTGCGCGGCGTGCGCCGCTGTTGGGAAAAGAACGATCGGTGCGTCAGAACATCAGCTTCAACGGCACCAACACAATGGACGGGAACGCGATCAGCAGCGCCAGCATCGCGAAGTAGATGGCCAGGAAAGGCAAGACGCCTTTGATGACTGGCTCCATGCGAAGCCGCCCCACGCCGGCCACCACGTTAAGCACCGTGCCCACGGGCGGCGTGAGCAGGCCCAGGCAACCGACAAAGATAAATACAAAGCCAAAGTACACCGGATCGATGCCTGCCTTCGCAGCCAGTGGCGCCAGAACCGGCGCAAGAATCAGGATGGTGGGAGTCAAGTCCATGACCATGCCCACCGACAGCAGGAACAAGCAGACCACCGCCATGAACAGCATCGGGTTGGTCAAGAGCGGCCCCATGCTCTCGGCCAGCTGATTCGGCAAGTCGGCCAATGTGATCATGTACGACGCGGCCGTGGCCGCCCCACAAAGAAACATCACGATGCCAGTGGTGCGAGCAGCGTCCACCAACACCCGGTACAGGCGCTGCAGGTTCAGCTCGCGGTAGATGAACACCGCCACCACCAGTGCGTACACCGCCGCCACCACAGCGGCTTCGGTGGGAGTGAAAACACCCATGCGCAGGCCACCGATGATGATCACCGGCATCATCAAGGCCCAGAGACTCCCCATGAGCACCCGGCGCCGCTCGGGCCAGGCGGTTTTGTCGGCCACCGGCAGGCCTTCCTTGCCAGCAATGCGGCGCCACACCAGCACGAGGGCGGTCGCCATCATCACCCCCGGCACGATACCGGCCAGGAACAGTTTGCTGATAGAGGTGTTGGTGGTGACACCGTAAATCACCATTGGCATGGACGGCGGCACAATGGGAGCGATGATGCCGCCGGCCGCGATCAGGCCAGCGCTCGACCCATCGGGGTAATGCTGCTTGCGCATCATCGGCAACAGCAAAGTGGCCAGGGCGGCGGTGTCGGCAATGGCGGAACCACTCATGGAGGCCAGCATCAGCGAAGCGGCAATGGCCACGTAGCCCAGCCCGCCCGGAATGTGTCCAACGAAGGCTCGGGCGAGGTCGATGATGCGGCGGCTCAGGCCACCGGCGTTCATCAACTCCCCTGCCAAGATGAAGAATGGCACCGCCAGCAACGGAAAGCTGTCAAACCCGGCCTGCACGTTCTGCGCCAGTAACTGAGCGTCGAAAAAGTCGAGGTGAACCATCAGCGCCAGCGCAGTGAGCATCAGCGCGAACGCGATGGGTACGCCCACCGTCATGGCGGCAAACAGCACCAGAAGGAAGATGGCGATGGTCATGCTTCGCCCCCGGCTTGCGCATCGGCACGCGGGCCATGACGCAGTTCGTCCCACACCTGCCACAACAGAAGCACTGCCATGGCCACCCCCATCACCAGCGTGCCCCCGGCCGCCAAGGCCAGCGGGTAGTTCATCACCGGGCTGCGGCTGTCCATGCCCACCACCACCTGGGCCCAAGAGCCCCGGATCAGGTAGTACAGCGCCAACGCCACCAGGCTGCGGGTAAGCCAGCGCAGCGCGATAGCGGGTCGGCCTGACATGCGGGCCGTGACCAGATCAAACCCCAGGTGCTTGCCTTCGCCAAACGCCAGCGTGGCCGAAATGCACACCAACCAGATGAACAACAGGCGCGACAGCTCCTCCGTCACCACCCAGCCAGTGCCCCAGACATAACGCAGCACCACGTTGCCGAACACCGCCAGCACCATCACCAGCAGGCAGACTGCCAGCAGCCCTTCCGCCAGCCGGCGCAACCACAGCGCGGTGGTCATGACTGCACCTCCACGAACTGCGATTGACTCCAGGCCACCACGGCCGCCACCAGCTCAGGCAGCGGGCGGGTAGCGTCCAGTGTCAACACCCCGGCTTCGGCCCGCGGGTCTTCCAGGGTCTGGAACTGGCTGTCCACCAGGCTGACCGGGAACAGATGCTGGGGACGTCCAGCCACTCGGCGACGTGCCTCCTCGGGCGTCAACTCCAGAAACACGAAGCGCAGGCCGGGCACAGCCGCACGCAACCGATCACGGTAGCGCTGTCTCAACGCCGAGCAGGTCAGCACGCCGCCTTCGGGCAAACCCGCCAGGCGCGCGCCCAGGGTGTCCAGCCAAGTCCAGCGGTCGTCGTCAGTCAGCGGCAAACCGCTGCGCATCTTGTTGATATTTCGATCAGAATGGAAGTCGTCGCCTTCCAGCAAAGGCAATGACAAGACCGATGCGCACCCTTGCCCGAGGCTGGATTTGCCGCAGCCTGCCACCCCCATGATGACCAGATGTGTGTGTATTTGGGACATGATACCGATTGGATAGCGCTATCTTTTGCAGTCAAAGAAAAGACAAGCATCGGTGCAATTTTTGTGTTTGCGCACCAGCTTGCCAAAGCATTGAGATAGCGCTATCCTAACCCGATCTTCTGAGCAGCTATACAGGGAAAACCCTTGCCCACCCCCGAGCGCAAACGGCCACGCAGCGGCCGCGTCACCCTGGCCGACGTGGCCAGCCATGCTGGCGTCAGCCCCATCACTGTGTCGCGCGCCCTGCGGGGCGAACGCGGCGTGGGCACCGATCTGGTGGAACGCGTCAAGTACTCGGTCCAGGCCCTGGGCTACGTACCCGACCCGGCCGCACGGGCGCTGGCCTCGCAACGCAGCACGCTGGTGCCGGTGCTGGTGCCCTTGCTGTCGAACGCCCTCTTTGTGGACGTGATCGAGGCGGTGCACCAGGTCTTGCTGCCCCACGGCTACCAGCCGCTGATTGGTGTGACCCACTACCAACCTGAGGAAGAGGAGCAATTGCTGCGCAGCTACCTGGCCCAGCGGCCCGCCGGGCTGCTGCTGACCGGGTTTGATCGCACTGAAGCCGCGCGCCAGTTGATCAACGCCAGCGGCCTGCCCAGTGTGTACCTGATGGAGGTAACGCGCGCCAACGGGGTTCACTGCGTGGGGTTTTCGCAGCAGGACGCGGGTGAGGCCATCGTGCGGCACCTGCTGGCGCGCGGGCGGCGGCGCATTGCCTTTGTGGCTGCTCAACTGGACCCGCGCACCCTGCAACGCGCCGAGGGCTACCGCCGCGGCATGCGCCAGGCAGGCCTGTACGACGCGCGGCTGGAATGGCTGACGGCCCAACCCTCGTCCATGCGGCTGGGCGGGGACATGCTGGAAACCGTGCTCAAAACCCATCCCGACGTGGACGCCATCTTTTTCTGCAACGACGACCTGGCACAGGGCGGGCTGCTGGCGGCCCTGCGGCTGGGCGTGGCCGTGCCACAACAGGTGGCGGTGGCCGGCTTCAACGACCTGTCGGGCAGCGACCAGATGATGCCACCCCTGACCACCGTGCGCACCCCGCGCCGTGCCGTGGGCGAGGTGGGTGCGCAAACCCTGCTGGCCCTGTTGCAGGGCGACCCGCCCGCGTCCACCTGCGTGGACCTGGGTTACGAACTGGTGGTTCGGGCCAGCACCTGAACACCTGCACCTTGGCGCACCTTGGGCGATAATTCCCCGTTGCCCTGGACCTTGCTGCCCTATGACGAACGCTTTGCACACCTC
>CAZGDZ010000233.1:0-4195 GCA_964524855.1 uncultured Macromonas sp. | reverse complement strand
ACCACTGCCTTGCCCTTGAAATCAGCCAAGGTGCGGCGTTGGCCATTGTGGTCGGTCAGCTCAAAGCCGGTGGCGTAATCGGCCCCGGTGATGTCGATGCCGACGAATGGCGGCTGCTCGCTGCAGGCCGTCAAGCCCAAAGGCAGCGCCAACGCAGCAGCCAGGGTGGTGAGCCAACGTCGGCGGGTGTGAAAGCGGTTCAGTGGCATGGTGCGATCAGAACAGGCGGGGGGCCATCAGGTAATGGTCCACCAGCATGGCCGCGAACAGCAGCGACAGGTGGATCAATGAAAAACGAAAGGTCTTGCGCGCCAGTTGATCGGAATAGTTGCGCCACAAGGCCCAGGCGTAGCCGCTGAACCCAATGCTCAACGCCACTGCCACCGTCAGGTACAGCCAACCATTCATGCGCATCATGAACGGCAACAAACAGGCGGCAAACAAGATCAGCGTGTACAGAAAAATGTGCAACCGCGTGAAGGCCGAGCCATGGGTAACGGGCAGCATCGGCAAGCCGGACTTGCGGTAATCCTCCACCCGGTACAGCGCCAGGGCCCAGAAGTGCGGCGGCGTCCAGAGGAAAATAATCAGGAACAGCACCAGTGCCTGTGGGGCCACGGTGTCGGCCATGGCTGCCCAACCCAACACCGGCGGCATCGCGCCTGAGGCACCGCCAATGACGATGTTTTGCGGCGTCAGTGGCTTGAGGATGACGGTGTAAATGATGGCATAGCCGACAAACGTGCCAAAAGTCAGCCACATCGTCAGCGGGTTGACGCCAAGGTACAGGATCACCGACCCCGCGAGGCACAGCAAGCCGGAGAACGTCAACGTCTGTCGATTGGTCAACTCGCCCTTGGCGGTGGGACGCCAGGCGGTGCGCTTCATTTTGGCGTCGATGTGCTGTTCCACCACGCAGTTGAAGGCCGCAGCAGCCCCCGCAACCAACCAGATGCCCAAGCAGGCCAGTGCAGCCCGCAGCACCTGTTCGGTGCTGGGCACACCGGGCACGGCCAGCACCATGCCGATCAGCGCACAAAATACGATCAACTGGATCACCCGGGGCTTCATCAGCGCGTAGAACTGGCGCCAGGTGGACGGCAAGGGGGCCGCAACGGCCAGGTCGGGACGGGTCGTCATGCGGTGACTCCATGGGTGGGGGCGGGCACCGTGGGGCGACGGTGGCTGGGCTGGCGTGCTTCGGTCAACCAACCGGTCAGCACCACCACCAGCGCGGCGGCGCCACCGGTGTGCGCCACGGCAGCGACCAAAGGCCACTCCAGCACCACGTTGGACAGGCCGGTCAACAACTGCCAGCCGCCCAGGCCCCACAACCACACCGCGTGGCGGCGCAGCGTGGGTTGGCGCCACCACAGCGCGCCCAGCACCAGCAACGCCAGCAACACCACATAAGCGAACAAGCGGTGCACGTAATGGATGGCGGTCAGTGCGGGAAACGGCAAGGCATCGCCAGCGCGCCGCTGCCCGAGCTCGCGCCACAGCTCGAAACCATGCTCGAAGTCCATCGGAGGCCACCAACTGCCCTGGCAGGTGGGGAAATCGCGGCAAGCGAGCACCGCGTAGTTGGTGCTGACCCAGCCGCCCAAGGCAATTTGCACCCAGACCAAGGCGAACAACAGCAGCAGTGCCCAGCGCGCCGCCGGGCTGTAGGCCGTGGCAACCGCCGATGATCCCGAGAACTGTGCGTAACGCACCGCCTGCGCGCGCAGCAAGGCCAGCAGCACCATGCCGCCCAACAGGTGCAAGGTCACGATGGCGGGAAACAGCTTCATGGTCACCGTCAGCGCCCCGAACGCCCCTTGCAGGCAAACCCAGAACAAGGTCACAAGTGGCCACCAGGGCGACAACTGGGCCCGGCGGCGCTCCAGCCAACTGACCACCGCCAGCACCAGAATCAGCACGCCCACAGCCGTGGCCAAGTAGCGGTGAATCATCTCCACCCAGGCCTTGGAGAAGGTGACCGGGCCGGTGGGCATGGCTTCCTGGGCCGCCGCGATTGACGCACTGGCACCAATCGGGCTGGCGCTGCCGTAGCAACCCGGCCAATCAGGACAACCCAACCCCGAATCGGTGAGCCGCGTGAAGGCGCCAAACAACACCAAATCGAAAGTCAGGAACAGGGTGAAAGCGGTCAGCGCGGCCAGGCGCTGACCGGTGCTGGCGTTGCGACGCCGCAACCAGATCCACGCCAGCGGACCGAGCGCCAGCAGTGCGCCGAGCAGCATCAGGTGCAGCACCGGCGAATAATCGTAAAGGGCTTGCCCGTCCATGGTCAGCGCCCCGCACGGTCCCAGAAGCTGGAGGCGCGCAGCAGACGCTCCAGATCCCGCCGCACGCGGGCGGCGTCGGCTTGCACCGGGAAGCGCATCATCCAGTTGCCGATCGGGTCCACCACGTACAGATGGTCGCTCAAACGCTGGCCAGGCGCGGCCTGCAACCATTGCGCAATCTGCGCTTCTTCCATTTGCAGCACCACGGCCTGGCTCGTGGCCTCGCGCAGCGATTCAGGGACGGGCGCGTTGCCGGTGCGCAACCAAACCCAGTCCAGCCGGTCTTTTTCGCGCCCCAAACCTTCGCGCAACTGGCGCTGCAGGTACAGATGGCTTTCGCACTGCGCATCGCAAGCGCTGTCGGCCACGCTGATGAACAGCCACTGCCCTTTCAGGCTGTCCAGCGAGACCGGTTCGCCGGCCGCGTTGGTACCTGTCGCGGCGGGCAACGGGCGCTGCGGGTCGATCAGTTCGCCGTAGTTGCGCCGCCCTTCCGGCCGGATCACGTAGTAGGTGAGGTAGGACGCGATCACGGGTGACGCACAGACGAGCAGCACCAGCAACATTTTCCAGCGCCCCGCACGGGTTGCCGCTGGGTCACGTGCCAATGAAGAACTCGGTTGCGGCAGCGAGTGCACCGTCAACGTCAGCGGCTCATCGGCTGGTGCAGACGCCGCCTCAGGCCGAGCGCCGCCGGGGTGCGATGAATTGGAACCAGACATACAAGAACACCATGAGCGCACTCAAGCCAAACCACTGGGTGGCGTAGCCGTAGTGCTTGTGAACGTCTGCGCCGAGCCGGGGCCACTCGCGCAACAAAGACGCATCGGACACCCCACCCTCCGTCTGCTGCACCGACAACGGCGGCAAACGCAAGGACCACTGGGCACCGTACGAAGGAAGGTCGATATTTTGCCGGATGCGGCCATCGCTGTCCTGCCCGAGTTCATACAGCATGGACGGTGGTGGGGCCAAACGTCCCACCACCTCGACCACACCGGCGTCCATCGGCAGGTCAGGGACCGTCGTTCGATCGTCCATGCGCCGAGGTACCCACCCCCGCTGCACCGCTATCGCAAATTGCCCGCCCTCAGACAGCAGCGGCGTGACCACAAAAAACCCTGACCGCCCTGACATGGGCCGATTGTCCAGAAACACGGTGGCCTCGTGCAACCACTGACCACGCAAAACGACCGGCCGATCATGCAACGCCATCACTTCACTGGAATCCACGCCAGGCTGGACGCTGGCCATCACTTCTTCCCAGCCCACTGAACTCATCGTCGAACGCGCGTCCCGCTGGGCGGCCAGAGCCTCTTTCATGTCTGCACGGCTCAGTTGCCAAAAGCCCAGCGACGCTGTGATGGCCACCCCCACCACCGTGGCCAGTGTGACCCAAAGGCGTGCGCGTGTGGGTGGAATGCGGCTCATTGGATAATCCGGAACATGACTTACTTGGTAATCTTTGCTTTCGTGGCCATCATCGCCAGCCTCGCGGTCGCCTTGGTGTCGATGATGCGCGGCGAGTCGGGCAACGACGATGGCCGCAAATCCAAACGCATGGCGCGCGCGCTGGCGATGCGCGTGGGCTTGTCGGTGTTGTTGTTCGTCGTCGTCATTTTCAGCCACCAGATGGGCTGGATACAACCCACGGGTTTGCCCATGCGCTGAACGCACGGCATCCATCTGCAAGAAAAAAGCGCCTTCACGGCGCTTTTTTCGTGGGCACGATCGACAACGATCGCAGTCATCACATCCAGTACACGAGGATGTACAAACCCAGCCAGACCACGTCCACGAAGTGCCAGTACCAGGCGGCGCCTTCGAAACCGAAGTGACGCTCTTTGGTGAAATGGCCCTTTTGCAACCGCAGGGTGATGAACAGCAGCATCAGCATACCGACG
>CAZGDZ010000232.1:0-4239 GCA_964524855.1 uncultured Macromonas sp. | reverse complement strand
AGGCGGCCGGTCACGCCCGCCGTGGTGTACGTGGCCGCCGGCATGGCCGGTCCAGGGCATGTGCAACACCACGGGCGGGGCGAACTGGTCATCAGCCCCTGCCCGCAAGCCCCAGCGCTGGTGGCGGCTTGCGCGCAGGCGGGCGTAGGCGTCACCGTGTCCGACCAGGTGCTGGGCGAGCTGTGGTGCAAGCTGGTCATCAACTGCGCGTACAACGCCCTGTCGGCACTGACCCGCCAGCCCTACGCGGTGCTGGTACAACACCCGGGCATGTGGGACGTGATGCGCGACATCGAACGCGAATGCCTGGCCGTGGCCGCCGCCGATGGAGTGCAATTGCCGGGCGAAACCTGGCCCGCGATCGAGGCGATTTCACGCACCATGGCGACCCAGGTGTCGTCCACCGCGCGCGACCTGATGCAAGGCAAGCACACCGAAATCGACCACCTCAACGGCTACGTGTTGCGCCGGGCGGCAGTGCACGGCCTGCAGGTGCCCGCCAACCGCTTGCTGCACACACTGGTGAAGGCGAAGGAAGGTGCTGGCGCCGCGCCATAATGCTTGCGATGGCGGGAATGCCCGCCAACGTCCCGACGCCCCGCTCCAAAGGAAACCCATGTCCGCCCAACGCTATCGCCTGGTCACCCGCAGCGACTTCGACGGCCTCGTCTGCGCCGTGCTGCTCAACGAACTGGACCTGATCGACGACATCCTGTTCGTCCACCCCAAGGACATGCAGGACGGCAAGATCGCCATCACCGAGCGCGACATCACCACCAACCTGCCCTACGTGCCGGGCGCGCACCTGGCGTTCGACCACCACGCCTCGGAAACGCTGCGCAACACGGGTGAGCGCGCCAACCATATCATCGACGCCGATGCCCCGTCTGCAGCGCGTGTGGTGTACCGTCACTACGGAGGCAAAGCCACCTTCCCCACCATCAGCGACGACATGATGGATGCGGTGGACAAAGCCGACTCGGCCCAGTTCAGCGAAGACGAAGTCCTCAACCCCAGCGGCTGGGTGCTGCTGAACTACCTGATGGACTCGCGCACCGGCCTGGGCCGCTTCCGCGACTTCCGCATCAGCAACTACCAGCTGATGATGGACCTGATCAAGTACTGCCGCAACCACACAATCGACCAGATCCTGGCGCTGCCCGACGTGGTGGAGCGGGTGGAACTGTTCCGCGAGCACGAGGCCAAGGGCAAAGAACAAATCCAGCGCTGCGCCACGGTGCACGGCAACCTGGTGGTGCTGGACCTGCGCCACGAAGACACCATCTGGGCCGTGAACCGCTTCATGGTGTACGCCTTGTTCCCACAAGCCAACATCTCCATCCACGCGATGTGGGGCGTGCAAAAGCAGAACACCGTGTTCGCCACCGGCAAATCCATCCTCAACCGGACCTCACGCACCCACGTGGGCGAGCTGATGCTGGCCTACGGTGGCGGCGGCCACGAAGCCGCTGGCACCTGCCAGGTGAACAACGACAAGGCTGACGCGGTGCTGCAGGCACTGATCACCCGCATCACCCAGGACGGCTGATACCGCCCGCGCAGGACGCCCACAGAGCCTGCGACAATCGGCGCACCATGAACGCCACTTACGTTTTGACCCTGTCCTGCAAGGACAAACCCGGCATCGTGCACGCGGTGTCGGGCTTTTTGCTGGAGCACGGCGGCAACATCGAAGAAGCCGCCCAGTACAACGACCACGACACCGGCCTGTTTTTCATGCGGGTGCAGTTTGCCTGCGACCGCCTGCCGGCCGATGCGCTGCGCCAACAGGTGCAGGCCTTTGCCGACAGCCACGCCATGCAGTGGGGCCTGCACCCCCTGAACGCGCCCATGCGCACCGTGCTGCTGGTCAGCCAGCAAGGCCATTGCCTGAACGACCTGCTGTTCCGCTGGAAAAGCGGCCTGCTGCGACTCGACATCCGCGCCATCGTCAGCAACCACCGCGAGTTCTACCAGCTCGCGGCCAGCTACAACATCCCTTTCCACCACCTGCCGGTCACGGCCGACACCAAGGCCCAGGTGGAAGCCAAGCAGTTGGAAATCATCCGTCAGGAACAGGCCGAGCTGGTGGTGCTGGCACGCTACATGCAAATCCTGTCCAACGACCTGTGCACCCAGTTGGCGGGCAAAGCGATCAACATCCACCACAGCTTCCTGCCCAGTTTCAAGGGCGCCAAACCTTATTACCAGGCGCACGACCGGGGCGTGAAGCTGATCGGTGCGACCGCGCATTACGTGACGGCCGACCTGGACGAAGGCCCCATCATCGAGCAAGACGTGGCCCGGGTGGACCACAGCATGACGGTGGACGACCTGACAGCCATCGGCCGCGACACCGAAAGTCAGGTGCTGGCCCGCGCCGTGAAATGGCACAGCGAGCACCGCGTGCTGCTCAATGGTCACAAGACCGTGGTCTTCCGCTAAAGCACCCGCCATGGCCGTGCGTATCCCGCCCATCCAGTGCCTGCTGACCTTCGAGGCGTTGGCGCGCCTGCGCAGCGTCACGCAAGCGGCCGAAGAGCTGTGCGTCACGCCCAGCGCGGTGAGCCACCGCGTCAAGCAGTTGGAGCAAATTTTGGGCGCCAAGCTGTTCGGCCGGGCCGACTTTTCGCTGACCACCGAAGGCAGCGAATACCTGGCCCATGTGCGCGAGGGACTCAACACCCTCCAGCGCTTCCCGAGCCGGCAGGCCAACCCGGGGCGGCGCAAACTGCGCCTGGCCATCACGCCCACCTTTGCACGCTCCATGGTCATGCCCCGGCTCAAACTGTTCGCCGAGGCCTACCCCGAAATCGATCTGACGCTCCAGGTCAGCATCCCGCTGCTGGACGTGGTGGCCGAAGACGCCGACCTCACCATCCGCTTTGGCACCGGCCGCTACGCCGATGTGGAACACCTGTGCCTGCTGAAGGACTCGGTGGTGCCGCTGGCATCGCCCGCCTTTGTGCGCGAACACGGCCCCTTCGTCACGCCCGACGACCTGGAAGGCGTGCCCCTGCTGCGCAGCCCGCTGGAACCCTGGCGCACCTGGTTCGCTGCCCAGCACCTGGACTGGCCCGAACCGACGGACGGCTCGCAGTTCAACGACATCGGGCTGATGTGTGACGGTGCGGCGGCCGGCATGGGCGTGGCGCCGGTGCGACTCAAACTCGGGGCGCCGTGGATCGAAAACGGCTCGCTGGTCAAGCTGGGCGAAAGCGACCCCTTCCGCGTGCCCGTGCCCAGCCCGCACGCCCACTACCTGTGCTGGCGCACTGGCACCATGGACCGCTGGGAATGCGCCGCCTTCGCCGAGTGGCTCAAAAAGTCGATGGACTGACGTGAATCGGCCTCCGACCGGCCGATTCACAAAGCTGTGAAGGATTTTTCAACCCGGGGCCAACGGGTTGGCCTACACTGATTCGCCATGAACGCCCCCACCGATTCCCGCCAGCAAGCCGCCCTTGACCGCGCCACCCGGCAGGCCGAGGTGGTGCATGCGTTGCAAGCGGTGCTGCCCGCCCACGCATTGCTCTACACGCCGGAAGACACCACGCCCTACGAGTGCGACGGCCTGACCGCGTACCGCGAGCGACCGCTGTGCGTGGCCCTGCCCGAAACGGAAGACCAGGTGCAGGGCGTGCTGCGCGCCTGCCACTTGCTGGAGGTGCCGGTGGTGGCGCGCGGCGCCGGTACCGGCCTGTCGGGCGGCGCCATGCCCAACGCCCTGGGCGTGACGCTCAGCCTGGCCAAGTTCAACCGCATCCTGTCCATCGACCCGCTGGCGCAGACCGCCGTGGTGCAAGCCGGCGTGCGCAACCTGGCCATCAGCGAAGCGGCAGCACCGCATGGCCTGTACTACGCGCCCGACCCCAGCAGCCAGATTGCCTGCACCATCGGCGGCAACGTGGCGGAGAACTCGGGCGGCGTGCACTGCCTGAAGTACGGCCTCACGGTCCACAACATCTTGCAGGTGCGCGGCTATACCATCGAGGGCGAGCCGGTCACCTTCGGCGGTACCGCGCTCGACACGCCGGGGCTCGACCTGCTGACGGTGCTGATCGGCAGCGAAGGCATGCTGGCCGTGACGACCGAAGTCACTGTCAAGCTGGTGCCCAAGCCGCAGCTGGCGCGCTGCATCATGGCCAGCTTCGACGACGTGCGAAAGGCCGGTGACGCGGTGGCCGCCATCATCGCCGCGGGCATCATCCCGGCCGGGCTGGAAATGATGGACAAGCC
>CAZGDZ010000231.1:0-4269 GCA_964524855.1 uncultured Macromonas sp. | reverse complement strand
GATTGGGGCGTGTCGCGGGCCGATCAGGACGCCTTTGCCCTGCGCAGCCAGCAGCGCGCGGCGCAAGCCATGCGTTCGGGCGTGTTGGCACCAGAGATCACCCCCGTCGAGGTGCCAGGTCGGAAGGGCGCGGTGACGCTGGTGAGCGAAGACGAGCACCCGCGCGCAGACACCACCGCCGACAGTCTGGCCGCGCTCAAGCCTGCCTTCCGAAAGGATGGCACCGTCACCGCCGGCAACTCGTCGGGCGTGAACGACGGCGCCGCCGCGCTGCTGCTCGCCAACAAGGCAGCGGTGTCGCAACACGGGCTGCGCCCGCTGGTGCGCATTGTTGGTTACGCCAGCGCTGGCATTGCACCCCGCGTGATGGGCTTTGGCCCGGTGCCCGCCGTGCACAAGTTGCTGGCGCAGACCGGACTGCGCGTATCCGACTTCGACGTGATCGAACTCAACGAAGCCTTCGCTGCGCAGGGCCTGGCCGTAACGCGCGCGCTCGGCCTCCCCGACGACGCCCTCCACGTCAACCCGAACGGCGGCGCCATTGCCTTCGGTCATCCCCTGGGCATGAGCGGAGCGCGTCTGGTGCTGACCGCCGCGCGGCACCTGCAGCGCACCGGTGGCCGCTACGGCCTGGTCACCATGTGCGTGGGCGTGGGCCAAGGCGTGGCCATGGCCATTGAAAACACCGGAGATTTGATGTGACAGCCCCCCCCATCTTGATGGAACGCCACGGCAACGTGGTTCTGTTGACTCTGAACCGCCCCGACACCCGCAACGCCCTGAGCGGCGAGGACATGTTTGCGGGTTTCGAGGCCATCGTCGATCAGTTGAATGCCGACACGACCGTGCGCGCCGCAGTGCTGACCGGCGCGGGGACGGCGTTTTGCTCGGGCGGCAACGTGGCCGAGATGCGCGACCGCACCGGCATGTTCGCGGGTTCGCCCGAAGAGATCACCCACCGCTACCGCCAAGGCATCCAGCGCATCCCGCGCGCGCTCGCTCGGCTGCAGGTGCCGCTGATTGCCGCAGTCAACGGCCCGGCCATCGGCGCCGGCAACGACCTGGCCTGCATGTGCGACATCCGCATCGCGGCCAGCAACGCGCGCTTTGCCGAAAGCTTCGTGAAGGTCGGCATCATCCCTGGCGACGGCGGCTGCTGGCTGCTGCAGCGGGTGGTTGGCTACGCCAAGGCCGCCGAAATGGCGCTGACTGGCGACACACTCGACGCGCAAGAAGCCTTGCGCATCGGGCTGGTGAGTCAGGTGGTGGCCCCCGAAGCGCTGCTGGAGGCCGCCCTGCAACTGGCGCGCCGCATCGCCGTCAACCCGACCCAGGTGCTGCGCTGGACCAAACAACTGTTGCAACAAGGGCGCGGCGGCACACTGGACGAAGCTTTGGACGCCGCAGGCCACCTGCAAGGCCAAGCGCACCACACGCCCGACCACGCCGAAGCGGTGGCGGCCTTTTTCGACAAGCGCCCGCCCCGCTTTCAAGGAGATGCGCCATGAGCCCGGTGTTGCTGCTGGAACAGCCCCAGCCCGGCGTGGCGCTGTTGCGCCTGAACCGCCCGGCGGTGCTGAACGCGCTGAATCTGGAGCTGCGCCGCGCATTGGCCACCCACATCACCCAACTCGACGCCGACCCGGAGGTGAAAGCCATCGTGCTCGCGGGCAGCGACAAGGCCTTCTGCGCCGGTGCCGACCTGGGCGAATACGTGGACGCCACCCCCGCCGAGCTGATGGCCCGCCGGCACGACCTGCTCTGGGGCGCCCTGGCGCAATGCCGAAAACCCCTCATCGCAGCAGTGCGTGGCCACGCTTTGGGCGGAGGCTGCGAACTGGCCCTGCATGCGGACCTGATCGTGGCGGGCGAGTCGGCCCGCTTCGGCCAACCGGAGGTGAAGGTCGGCATCATGCCCGGCGGTGGCGCCACCCAGCGCCTGACGCGCACTCTGGGCAAACACGCCGCCATGCAGATGTTGCTGTGGGGCGAACCCATCAACGCCCAACAAGCGCTGAGCTGGCGCATGGTGGCCGAAGTGCTGCCCGATGCGGACACCGAAGCGCGCGCGATTGAGCTGGCCAGTGCCCTGTGCCAAATGCCCAGCGTCGCGCTAAGGCTGCTGAAAGAGTCGGTACTGGCGGCGCTGGAAACGCCCTTGAGCGCCGGGCTGGAGTACGAACGCCAAGCCTTTCAGGCCTGCTTTGCGACCGAGGACAAACACGAAGGCATGCGTGCCCGATTGGACAAACGGGCCGCCCGTTTCGTCGGGCGTTGACCGCACCCGGCATGCACCGGGCTAGCACCGGGACGCCAGCGCCTCGCAACGTGCTGCATCCAGCGGATGCCCGGCCTGCCGAAAACGCTCGGCGGCAGCCCGGAACCTGTGGGCAGCCCCCCCGCTGGCGCGGGCGACTTCGATGTGCCCCAGCACCTCGTCATGGGCAGCGTACCAAGCCGGCAAGCGCATAACCACATCGGCCAGGTAGGCGCACTGCGCCTCGTGCTGCTGCGCCAGTTCGATGGCCCCGCCCCGTGCGGCCGCGATCGCTGCGGGCACGGCGAAAGTGATGCGGCAACCCGGGCAGGTTTCCAGCGGCCCCCTCACGGAAGCCGACGCATCCTCCAGCAGGGCCAGCGCCGCCTCGGGACGGTCCCAATGCAAATTGAGGCGCGTGCCATAAATGCGATCGAGCAGGTGAAACCCGATGTCGGTTTGGCGGGCAATGTCCAGCGCCTCGTCGATCAGCGCGCACGCTTCCTGGCGCTGGCCTTCGTGCAACGCCACCTCGGCCAGGCGCTGCAAAGACAGCGCCTCTCCCACCGGGCCGCCAATGGCGCGGTGCAGGCGAGCGCCTTCGTGCAGATCACGCCGGGCGGCGGCAAGGTCGCCAGCGAGCAACTCGGCTTCGCCGCGCAGGGTGGTGCCGAACGCCTGGCCGCGCGCTGCCCCCAGGCGCTTGCCCTCGCTGGCAATCGCGTCCGCAAAGGCGATGACCTCTGCGTAAGGGCGGGCACCGTAGAGAAAGCGCTGCGTGATGCAAAGGTGCCCATCGAACACCCGCAGGGCCAGGTGCGGCGCATGGCTGGTCTCGTGCAGGTCCGCCCACACGCTGCGGTGCAATTCGCCGCGGGCGTGCGCAGCGGCCGCCTGGGCCCACGAAGCGATCACCAGGGAGGTGGAGTCTCCGGTTTCCAGCGCCAGCCGCCGTGCGACCGCCGACTTGGCGGTACCTATCTTGGGGTCCGCAACGCCCAGCGCAGCGGCGCCGCTCCAGGCCAAGGCCTCACAGAGCCGGCCCTCCACCGAAGTGGGATGCACCCCCTCCAGCGCTTGCAGGGCGCCCCTTGGGTCCCCAAGCTTGACCTGTGCCAAGGCTGCCTTGGCCTGCAGGTTGTGGCTGTCAACCGGGTCCGCAACCGAGGCCGCCAGCCGGTACGCAAACACCGTCGCCGGATCGCCCTGCGCGTCCAGCGCTTCGGCACGCAACCGCAGCGCCTCGGGATGTTCAGGATACCGCTGCAGCAACGGCTCCAACAGGCGCAGGGCATCGGCAAATGCCGCCAGGCGCATCGACTCGCGCGCCGCCGCGAGCAGCCACGGCACCGCCTCGCGCGTCTGGCCGGCCGCCAACCAGTGCCTCGCCACCAGGGCGGGCGACAGCCCGAGCTCCGACATCCATTGGGCCACCGCACGGTGTATGGCCAGCCGACGATGGGGAGGCACCTGAGCCAACAGCGCCTGGCGAACCAGATCGTGGCAAAAACGATAGCGCCCCTCACTCACCGTCAAGACGCCTGCACCCAGGGCTTCGTCCACACACCCCAAAGCCGGAATGCCCGCCTGCAAGGCCAAGGGCTCCAGCATCACCGCATCCAGCGGTTCACCGGCCACGGCGAGCCAACGCAGCAATGCCAGCGCCTCCTCGCCCACCTCGCAAAACCTTTGCGTGATCGCGTCCGCCACGCTGGCGGGCAAATGCCCGCCCCAGCGCCCGCCCGCAGCACGCGACAGCTCCACCACGGCAAAGGGATTGCCTTCAGCCAGCACCACGATTTGTGCCAGCGCGGCATCGATGACCGGTGCGGGCACTGTCTGCCGGGCCAATCGCTCGGCATCGCTTGCGTCCAGGGGGCCGAGGTCCAGCACCTGCAGCACGCCCAGGCGCTGCAAGCGCGTCAACTCGCCCGCCCAAGGTGTGCGCTGCAGGAGTGGCCGTGCGCTCATCAACAAGCCCGCAATCCTACTCGCCGACGAGCCCACGGGTG
>CAZGDZ010000230.1:0-4297 GCA_964524855.1 uncultured Macromonas sp. | reverse complement strand
CCGTCAGCAGCCACCTGCCAGCCCGACAGGTACACGGCCTCCAGACCGGCCTTGGCCTGCTGCATGGCTTGGCCAGCGCTGATGGCACCGAAGGCGTTGACGTAGCCCTTTTTGGCACCACCGTTCACTTTGTCCCACAGCTTTTCGGCACCACGCTGAGCGTAGGTGTATTCGGGCTGCACGCTGCCGCGCAGGCGCACCACGTCAGCGGCGGAGTAGCCACGCTTGACGCTTTTCCAACGCGGGTTGTGGGCCCAATCTTTTTCCAGCGCTTCGATTTGCTGCTGGCGGCTCAGTTGTTGGTTGATGGACGAAGGCATAAAGAACTCCTTGGAAGTTGCAGTGAGGTCAGAACCCGGCTCGTTTGCATGCAAGACCGATGCCGTTGGTACCAGTTTAAGTCTTATAGAAGACTCTTGGTTAAATCTTATGTCTTATATAAGACATTTTTTAAGTCATTAAAAAACAATAACTTATACACTTAATTTCTCAATGTGAATTTCCATCTTTTATATTGAGAAATTTTTTTGCGCCGCAACAATTGCTATTTTCACAATGTGGAAACGCATTTTTAATTGAGGAAAAACCGCTGCACCACGCCCATCGCATGAGCCAACTTCGTGCATGATGGTGCCCCAACATGACACTTGCTGCCCACACCAACCATCCCACACGCACCCCCTGGGGTTCTTACGGCTGCCTGGCCTTGAGCATGGCCCTGGTCGGCAGTTACGTGGCTTTGTCCAAGCCGCTGGTGGCGGTGTTGCCGGTGTTCTTGCTGGCGTGGTTGCGGTTTGGCATTGGCGCCATCGCCATGGGACACTGGCTGCGCAAGCCCCCCCAAGAACCTGCCTTGACGCCGCGCATGCGCGCCCTGTTGTTCCTGGAATCTTTCCTGGGCAATTTCCTGTTCTCCATCTGCATGCTGTTTGGCATCAGCCTGACCACGGCCACCGCGGCGGGGGTGGTGATGTCATCCATCCCGGCGGTGGTGGCGGTGCTGAGCTGGCTGTTCCTGCGCGAGAAGCTGAACTCACGCACCCTCACCGCCATCGCCCTGGCCGCCTTGGGGATCGCCCTGTTTTCGCTGGACAAATCGGCCACCAGCGCCACGGCCACAGCACCGGCCACCTTCTGGGGCATCGCCCTGCCCGTCTGGGGCAACCTGCTGGTGTTTGCGGCTGTGGTGTGCGAAGCGTCTTATGTGGTGATCGGCAAAAGCCTGTCGCAGCACATGGGGCCCAAGCGCATCTCAGCGATCATCAACCTGTGGGGCCTGGCGCTGGTGACGCCGGCGGGCGTGTGGGCCGCCTGGCACTACGACTTTGGCCAGATGAGTGCTTCGCTGTGGGCGCTGCTGGTGTTTTACGGTTTGGCCGCCAGCGTGTGGACGGTGTGGCTGTGGATGACCGGCTTGAAGCGGGTACAAGCCAGCCAGGCTGGGGTGTTCACCGTGATGCTGCCCCTGAGCGCGGCCGCGATTGGGGTGTTGTTCATGGGTGAGCGGCTGACCCCGCTGCAATGGACCGCCTTTGGCATTGCGCTGCTGGGGCTGGTGCTGGCCACCCTGCCCTCGCGCGGGTCTGCATCGGCGCCGGGCTAAGCCTCAACACCACAGGCCGGTGGGTTGGGTGATGCCCATCCACAGGGCCCAGCCAGATGTGAGCACCAAGGCCACGCCCGCCAGGCGAATGCCCCAGCCACCCGAACGGGCGTCTTTGAGTTTGAGCAACAACCGCGGCCCTGCCACCAGTGACACCATGGTGCCCGACGCAAAGGCAGCCATGACCAGCGCACCGCTAAACGCACTGGCCGACAACGACGCCACCAACAAGGCCGAATACAGCAACCCGCACGGCATCAAGGCCCAGCCCACGCCCAGCACCACCGGTGCTCGGCCGCCCATGGCCACCATCACCGGGCGTACCTTGCGCCACAGGGTTTGCGACCAACCGTCGATGAACGCTGGTTGGCGCGCTTGCCACACCAGCACCAGGCCCAACAGCAATGCGGCGACGTGCATCATCGTCCACACCGGGCGAATCACGACCGTGTGCTGCCCCATCCACGCCAAGCCTTGCACCGTGCCACCGGCCAAAGCCCCCATGAGGCTGTAGCCCAATAGCCGACTCAACTGGAACGACCACAGCGCGCGCGTGCTGCGCGGTTCAGCAGCACGGGCAATGCCCGCGCAAGCCGCACCGCACATGACTACGCAATGGGGGCCTCCTAGCAGTCCCATCACCAGCGCCGACAGCGTCATTGAATCCAGCATGGGCAAACTGTAGCAGCAGGCCGGAGCGGGGCTCAGATGATTTTGGAAAACCGGGCGCGATCCTGGTCCACCTGCAGGTAGCGGTCAAACACCATCGCAATGGCGCGCACCAGGTACCAACCGGCGGGGGTCACTTCGATGGCGGTGTCGCTAACCCGCACCAACCCCAAATCGGCCATCTCTTGCAGGCGCTCCAGTTCGCGGGCGAAGTAAGTGCGGAAATCGACCAGATGGGCCAGGCCCACCGACTCGAATTCGACGTGCCCCTGGCACATGATGGCCATGATCACACTGCGGCGCAGCAAGTCGTCGCGGTTCAAGGCCAAGCCCCGCACGATGGGCAGGCGCCCTTGGTCCAGCGCGTCGTAATACTCTTCCAGCGTCTTGGCGTTCTGGCTGTAGGTGGCGCCAATGCGGCCGATGGCCGACACGCCCAGGGCGATCAGGTCGCAATCAGGCTGGGTGCTGTAGCCTTGGAAGTTGCGGTGCAACCGCCCCTGGCGTTTGGCCACCGCCAGCGCATCGCTGGGCAAGGCAAAGTGGTCCATGCCCACATAGACATAGCCGGCTTCGCTGAACGCATCGAGCGAGCTGGACAGCATGTCCAGCTTATCGGCCGCGCTGGGCAACTCGGCGGTGATGATGCGCCGCTGCGGCTTGAACCGGGCGGGCAAATGGGCGTAGGCGTACAGCGCGATGCGGTCGGGCCGCAGGGTGTTGACCTGTTCCAGCGTGTGGCGGAACGATTCCGGCGTCTGCTGCGGCAGACCGTAGATCAGGTCCACGTTCACCGACTCGAAACCCAAATTGCGGGCCGCCGCCACCAGATCGAACACCTGACCGGCGGGCTGGATGCGGTGTACGGCCTTTTGCACCGTCGGGTCAAAGTCCTGCACCCCGAAGCTCAAACGGTTGAAGCCCAGGCGCTGCAAATGGGCCAATCGCTCCACCGTCACGGTGCGGGGGTCCACCTCCACCGAATACTCGCCTCCTGGCACCAGGGTGAATTGGCGGCGGATCATCGCCACCAGGTCTTCCAGTTCGGCGTCACTCAGGAACGTGGGGGTGCCACCGCCCAGGTGCATTTGGGACACGTTGTGGCCACGGCCAAAGTGCTGCACCTGCAGCTCCAGCTCG
This sequence comes from uncultured Macromonas sp., assembly GCA_964524855.1. Taxonomy (GTDB): domain Bacteria; phylum Pseudomonadota; class Gammaproteobacteria; order Burkholderiales; family Burkholderiaceae_C; genus CAZGDZ01. The sequence continues at coordinate 885 of CAZGDZ010000230.1, read as the reverse complement.
CGCGACAGGTAGCGCAGGTACTCGGCGGCCTTGCTGTGGTGCTTGGTGATGACCTTGTTGCAGGCGCAGTAGTAACACAGCGACTCGCAGAACGGGATGTGGACGTAGACGCTCAACGGCAAGGCCAGCGAGCCAGCCCGGCGCTGCGCCAGCGCCTGGATGTAGTCGGTTTCATTGAAAGCTTCGACGAACCGGTCCGCCGTGGGGTACGAGGTGTAACGCGGGCCGGGCACGTCGAAACGCTTCAGCAGGCCTTCGTCAATGACATGGTTCACGAATCTATCTCCAATCTGGCCGCTACTGTGCCGCAAAGTGCCCCACCAGCCCTTGACGTGAGTCAAACTCTCGGGGTTAAAACCCGACACCGGCTGGCTGGGGTTATGATTTGCCCATAGGGATGTCATGCACCGCATTGGTGAACACTTATGGATTTGCAAAGCATCAAAGTCGCCTGCTCCAGTTGCAACCTGCGCGAACTCTGTTTGCCGGTGGGCCTGAGCGCCGACGAGATGACCAAACTCGACCATGTGATTTCGACCCGGCGTCGCGTCAAACGGGGCTCGGCCCTGTTCAACGCGGGAGATTCATTCACATCACTGTATGCGGTGCGCTCTGGCTTCTTCAAAACCAGCGTCACCACGGCCGATGGGCGAGACCAGGTCACCGGCTTTCAAATGACGGGGGAGATCATCGGGATGGACGGCATCGTGCAGGATAAGCACTCCTGCGCGGCCATTGCCCTGGAAGACGCTGAGGTGTGCGTGCTGCCGTTCGACAAGCTGGAGCAACTGTCGCGCGAGTTCAGCACCTTGCAGCACCATGTGCACAAGATCATGAGCCGCGAGATCGTGCGCGACCATGGCGTGATGCTGCTGCTGGGCAGCA
>CAZGDZ010000229.1:3650-4298 GCA_964524855.1 uncultured Macromonas sp. | reverse complement strand
GCATCGGCCAGTGGGCGCATCTGCTCGTCGCTTCGCAACTGCTCGAAACAGTCGCGAATGGCCGCAGGTGTCATGGACTGCAGCCACAGCCGCTGCACCGGCTTGTTCAGCGGCTTGGCGCCGCCCGCGTACTGCTCGATCAGGCGAAAGATCAGCTCACCCTCGCGCCCCGCGTCACAGGCGTTCACCAGCGCGCCCACGTCCTTGCGTTTGGCCTGTTTGACCACCGCGCTCAGCCGCGACTTGGTCTTGTCGATGGGCTTGAGGTCGAAGTGCGGCGGGATCACCGGCAACTGGGCGAAGCTCCACTTGCCACGCTTGACGTCGTAGGCCTCGGGCGCGGCAATTTCCACCAGGTGACCCACGGCGGAGGTGACCACGTAGCGATCGTTCTCGAAATGGTCCTCGTGCTTTTCGAACTTGCCGGCCACGGGCGTCAGCGCCCGCACGATGTCCTGGGCCACGGACGGCTTTTCGGCGATGACCAGCGTTTTGCTCATGTTTGTCGTATTCATCTCTACAATCCACTCCCATGCGCGCGCACACGCACCGGCGTGCGCACACATGCGCGCACATGCATGTCATTACGTTACCAAAAATTTTGCCCGTGCCCGCCAACCCCTCGACTCAGCCCCCAGCGCCATCCGG
>CAZGDZ010000229.1:0-3640 GCA_964524855.1 uncultured Macromonas sp. | reverse complement strand
CCGGGCGCCGCCTGCAAATCCGCCGCTCCGGGGTGCACGGCAAGGGCGTGTTCGCGCTGCGCGATCTGGTGGCCGGCGAGCGCCTGATTGAATACACCGGCGAAGTCATCACCTGGGACGAGGCGCTGCAACGCCACCCGCACGACCCGGCGCACCCCACCCACACCTTCTACTTTCACATCGACAACGGACACGTGATCGATGCGAAGTACGGTGGCAACGCATCGCGCTGGATCAACCACAGTTGCGCCCCGAATTGCGAGGCCGAGGAAACCGAGGACGCGCGGGTGTTCATTTGTGCGCTGCGCGACATTGCCGCCGGCGAAGAACTGTTCTACGACTACGGGCTGATCATCGACGAGCCCTACACCCGCAAGCTGAAAGCCGACTACCCCTGCTGGTGCGGCGCGCCCGCTTGCCGGGGCACCCTGCTGGCCCCCAAGCCGCGCCAGCGCAAACCCGCCGCCACACCGAGGGCCCGCCAGCGATGACCGTGAGCCCGGCGCTGCTGGCCCTGACCCGACAAGCCGAACGGCTGTGGGAGGCCGTGTCGCCAGCGTGGCCGGGCTTCAGCGTCGAGGTGCTGCCCACCATCGACTCCACCAACACCGAACTGATGCGGCGCGCCCGCGCTGGCCAGCACGCCCCGGTGCTGCTGACGGCGGTGACACAAACCGCTGGACGCGGTCGGCGCGGGCGGGGTTGGGTCAGCGAACCGGGCGATTCACTGTCGTTTTCGGTGGGCGTGCCGCTGCGGCCGCACGACTGGTCGGGCCTGTCGCTGGCCGTGGGGGCCAGCCTGGCCACCTCCATGCCCCCGGCGGTGCGCCTGAAATGGCCCAACGATCTGTGGTGGCACGACCGCAAGCTGGGTGGCATTCTGGTGGAAACCGCCAGCCTGGGGGACGAGCGGTACGCGGTGATTGGCGTTGGGCTGAACCTGCGTACCCCGCAACTGCCCCCCCAGGCCGGTGATGCCGACCTGCCCGCGCCTGTGCCCCCGGTCGGCCTGGACGAATTGCTGGGCCACCCCAGCGACCCGCCCGACGGTGGCGATGTGCTGCTGCAGTGCATCCCCCCTTTGATGCGCGACCTGCGGCTGTTTGAAGCCTCGGGCTTTGCGGCCTTTGCAGCCCGGTTTGCGCAGCGCGATGCCTTGTACGGCCGCCAGGTGCGCTTGTCGGACGGCCACAGTGGCACCTCCGTGGGCGTGCGAGCCGACGGCGCCCTGCTGTTGGACACGGGGCATGAGGAGATGGCGGTCATCCAACAGGAAGTGAGCGTGCGCCCATGCTGAGGCTGGCGGTACTGACCCTGCTGGCCGCCAACCTGCTGTTCTGGGCTTACACCCAGGGGCACTTGATGGCCTTGGGCCTGAATCCGAACTGGGGCCGCGAACCAGAACGGTTGACCCAGCAGGTGGCGGCGGACAAACTGGTGGTGCGCAACGCGCCGCGCCCGCCTGCCGCGCCAGACACGGTCACGACCACCAGCGCACTGGCACCTTCAGAACCGTCGCCGGAGCCCGCCAGCGAAGCGCCACCGCCCGAGGCGTTGCCACCCGTGGTGCCCGCCACCACTTCCGCGCCACCGGCAACCGCCTTGCAAGCCGCCGGCCCCACCGCCTGCTGGCAAGCCACCGGACTGAGCGATCCGCAGACCGTGCTGCTGCGCGGCGCACTCAACAACCAGCCCGACCTGGCGCCGGGCTGGAGCCTCACCGAAGCAGTGTTGCCCGCGCGCTGGATTGTTTACCTCGGCAAATTCCCCAACACCGAAGCGCTGCAAAAGCGCCGCGCCGAATTGCGCGAAGCCAAGATTGACCACCGCGAAGTGAACACACCGGCGTTGCAACCGGGTTTGGCACTGGGCACCTACTCCACCGAAGAAGCGGCACGGCGTGCGCTGGCCCAAGCCACCTTGAACGGCATCACCAACGCCAAAGCGGTTCAGGAACGCCAGGAGACGCGGCAGTACACCCTGGTGCTGCCCAGCATCACCGAAGCGCAACGGCGGCGCCTGGTGTCGCTGGGCGTGCTGGGCGATCGCCCCCTGCAACGCTGCCCCTGACCACCCCCTCACTTTTAATTGAAGCCCCATGAACATCACCAAAGACACCGTCGTCACCCTGAGCTACCGCGTGCTGGACGCGCAAGGCAAGCTGCTGGAAGCCAGCGAACAGCCCATGGCCTACCTGCACGGCGGCTACGGCAACACCTTCGAGAAACTTGAGACGGCCCTAGAGGGCCAGGCCGCTGGCTTCGCCGCCATGGTGGAACTGGCGCCCGCCGACGCCTTTGGCGAGCGCGACGAAGCCTTGGTGCAGACCATCAGCAAGGCCGACTTTCCGCCCGGCGTGAAAGTGGGCGGCACCCTGCGCGGCGTGGCCGACGATGGGCACGAGCGCATCTTCACGGTCGTGAAGATCAAAGGCCCGCAGGTGATTCTGGACGGCAACCACCCGCACGCGGGCAAGACGCTGAAGTTTGACCTGAAGGTGCTGGAAGTGCGTGCCGCTTCGGCCGAGGAAGTGGCCCACGGCCATGCGCATGGCGCGCACGGCCACCAGCACTGATCAAGTGCGCGTTCAGCGCGCCACCACCCGCACCATTTCCAGGCACTTGGCGGCATAGCCCCATTCGTTGTCGTACCAGGCGACGATCTTGACAAAGGACTTGTCCAGGGCGAGGCCGGCGGTGGCGTCGAACACGCTGACGCAATTCTCACCCCGGAAGTCGGTGGAGACCACTTTGTCGGTGGTGTAACCCAGCACCCCCTGCAGGCCACCTTCGCTCACGGGCCTCTCGCTCATGGCCTTCATTTCGGCGCAAATCTCGTCGTAGCTGGCGTCGTTGGCCAGCTCCACCGTCAGGTCCACCACCGACACGTCGCTGGTGGGCACTCGAAAGCTCATGCCGGTGAGTTTTTTGTTCAGCTCGGGAATCACCTTGCCCACAGCCTTGGCCGCGCCGGTGCTGCTGGGGATGATGTTCTCCAGAATGCCACGGCCGCCGCGCCAGTCCTTGCGCGAGGTGCCGTCCACCGTTTTCTGGCTGGCGGTGGCTGCGTGTACCGTGGTCATCAGGCCGCGCTTGATGCCCCACTTGTCGTTCAGCACCTTGGCCACCGGGGCCAGGCAGTTGGTGGTGCAGGACGCGTTGGACACCACGGTCATGTCGGCGGTCAGCACGTCGTGGTTCACACCGTAGACGATGGTGGCGTCAACGTCGTCGCCGCCCGGGGCCGAGATCAGCACCTTCTTGGCGCCGGCGTTGATGTGCGCCTGGCATTTTTCCTTGCTGGTGAAGGCACCGGTGCACTCCAGCACCAGGTCCACCTGCAGCGTGTCCCACGGCAGTTCGGCCGGGTTGCGGGTGGAGAAGAACGGGATGCGGTCGCCGTTGACGATCAGGGTGTTGTCGTCGTGGCTGACTTCGGCGGCAAAGCGGCCGTGCACGGTGTCGAACTTGGTCAGGTGCGCGTTGGTGGCCAGATCGCCGGAGGCGTTGACGGCCACGATTTCGAAATCGTTGCGCAGGTTGTATTCGTAGATCGAACGCAGCGCCTGGCGGCCGATACGGCCGTAGCCGTTGATCGCGATGCGGATGGTCATAATTTTCTCTCCCAAGAAAATGTGAAA
>CAZGDZ010000228.1:1969-4300 GCA_964524855.1 uncultured Macromonas sp. | reverse complement strand
CGCAATAGATGCGCGCCTTGATCGCGTCCCGCGCCGAACGGATTCCCTGCCTGGTGGTGCTGAACAAGCGCGACCTGCAACCGGCTTTCGACCGCGCCTGGAACCGACTTACCCCCTACCGAGACATGGGCGAAACCGTGCTGCCCCTGGCTCTCAAGTCGGATGACGGCTCGCTCGACGCTTTGACGACCCATCTGCAAGGCCGGGCGACGCTGGTGCTGGGCCCCTCCGGTGCGGGCAAAAGCACCTTGATCAACCGCTTGGTGCCGCAGGCGCAGGCACAGACCGGCGAAATCTCCAAAGCGCTGAATTCCGGGCGCCACACCACCACCAGCACCACCTGGTACTGGCTGGATGCCGACCGGCAAACGGCGTTGATCGACTCTCCGGGCTTTCAGGAATTTGGCCTGCACCACCTGGAGCCGGCCCAACTGGCCACCTGCCTGCCCGACTTTGAGCCCTACCTGGGCCAATGCCGTTTTTACAACTGTAGCCACCGGCACGAGCCCGGCTGCGCGGTGCGTGCGGCGGTGGGAGAGCAGCCTGGCATCAGCCCACAACGCTACCGCATTTACGACGAACTGTTCGAAGAACTCTCGCAAACCCGCTACTGAGTGGGCTGCGGCGCCCCCGCCTCAAACCAGGCGAGCCAACACGCCCAGCGCCAGCAACAGCAGGCACAACACCACACTGCGCCAGACCAACCCCACCACACTGGCCAAATGGGCCAGTTGCGGGGTGCGGCCATCGGTGACGGGCGCGCCCTCCTCGGCACCCAGAGCCGGGTCGAGCGGTTGCCCTCCCAAGCGCACGTTGATGGCACCCGCCGTTGCGGCGAGCAAAACGCCGTCGTTGGGGTCGGGAAAATGACGGGCATCCTGGCGCCAGCTGGCCACCGCTTCCTCGAAATTGCCAACCACCGCCAGCGCCACCGCCGTCACACGCACCGGCACCGCGTCGGTCCAACGCCAAGCCTGTGCCGCCGCCTGGCCCGCCGCTGCGCTGGGTGCGCCCTCTTCACGGCGAGCCGTCCAAGAGCGCGACACATACTCTGCCAACCGGTACAGCACCGCGCCAGCAGGGCCCAGGCCCAGCGCGGCGAAGACCACAAAACACACCAGCACGCCAAACACATGCCGGTGCGCCTGCAGCATGGCGTGCTCGATCACATGGCGCAGCAGTTCTTGGCGCGGCAACTGCGCCACATCCACTTCGCGCCAATAGGCCAGAATCTCGCGGGCTCGCGCCTCGTCACCCGACTCCAATGCCTCGCGGATGGCGGTGAAGTGGTGGCTGAACTGCCGAAACCCGAGGGTGACGTACAAGATGGCCACCAACCATACAAAAGCGAGCCATCCGCTCCAGGCGTCCAGCACCAGGTAAATCATCGCAGACAGCAATGCAGGCACCACGGCCGCGGCCAACCACGCGAGCCAACCATGCAGGCGTTGCCCCGCATCCACGGTGCGTTGCGCCCAATGCACCCACGCCAAAGCCACCCGATGGACCGCGTTGTCGGGCCCCAGGGGTCGCGCCTGCTCCAGCAGCAAAGCCAGCAAAATCGCGAAGAAACTCATGGGCGCATCATAACGGGGTGAGGCGGCTCAGGCGATCAGAAAGCGGTAGAAGTTGCGCAACATGCCTGCCGTGGCCCCCCAGATGAAACGCTCACGCCCCTGGTCGGGATAGGGCATGGAAAACCATTGCCGCATGCGCCCTTCCCACTGGGTTTCGTGGCGCTGGTGGTGGGCAGGGTTCATCAAAAAGGCCAGGGGCACCTCAAACACGTCGGCCACCTCGCCAGGGTTGGGCGCCAGGGTATGGCCGGGCAAGACCAACGCCACAACGGGTGTGATGACAAACGCGGTGCCCGTGGTGTAGACGGGCAAGGTGCCCAGCACCTCCACCTGCGGCGCCATCAGCCCGATTTCTTCCTCGGCTTCGCGCAACGCGGCGGCCACCGGGCCATCGTCGTGCGGATCGACTTTTCCCCCCGGAAAGGCGATTTGCCCGGCATGTGTGGGCAAGTGGCCGGTGCGCTGGGTCAGCAGCAAGGTGGGCACCGGGCGCATGACCACCGGCAGCAGTACCGCCGCCGGGGCAGGCGCGCGATCGGTAAAGCGCGGCTCCTCCCGCAATTCCGGTTGCCAGATCGGGGGTGCCTGAAAGCGCGCACGCAAGCCGGCCGGCGTCAGGTGTTCCGGTGCCACGGCGGGCAGGTGGGCATCGGTGCCGATGACCGGGACGCTGGCGGGATCGAAAATCATGAAAAGCGCATGGACCTGGGTTACAGTGGACGCACAACATTGTGCCTCGACACATTCAGGGAGA
>CAZGDZ010000228.1:0-1959 GCA_964524855.1 uncultured Macromonas sp. | reverse complement strand
GTTGCATGTCACTTGGCGCCGCTGGGCGTCCCGGGCCGCGTTGGCCTTGGCTTTTTGCGCATTTCAAGCCCACGCGGCCTTGGAAGTGAACCAGGCCCCAGCCCACGATCTGGTGGCCATCAAGGGCATCGGCCCCAGCACCCGCGACAAAATCATCGCCGCCCGCCAAGCCGGCCCGTTTCGCGACTGGGCCGATTTCATCGCCCGCGTCAAAGGCATTGGCCCGGCCACGGCATCGAAAATGTCCGCCCAAGGCTTGCGGGTCAATGGGCAGGCGTATGACGCGCCGGCCAGCGCAACCGCCGCCATGCCCTCCACCGTGGAATGGCGCCCCATGGTGCCCCGACCGCTGGAACCCACCCGCTGAACACCGTTATTGGGGTTATGCATTTAATGCATGACGCAATTGCAGCTTGGCCTTGGACAGATGGCGAAGGTGTGAATAAGCTTGAAAGCCTGTTTCACTTTCAAGACGGACATGAACCCGCACACCGATCACCCGACCTCTGCGATCACCCATGCGCTGCCCTCTTACCTGCAGGCAGACCACCTGGGCCCATGGGGCATCTTCCTGCAGCAAGTGGACCGCGTCTCACCCTACCTCGGCAAGCTTAGCCAATGGGTGGAGACGCTGAAGCGGCCAAAGCGGATACTGATCGTCGATGTCCCCATCCACCTGGACAACGGCACGGTTGCCCACTTTGAAGGCTACCGAGTCCAGCACAACACCTCGCGCGGCCCGGGCAAAGGCGGCGTGCGTTTTCACCAAGACGTGACCCTGTCTGAAGTGATGGCTCTTTCGGCCTGGATGTCGATCAAGAACGCGGCGGTGAACGTGCCCTACGGCGGCGCCAAAGGCGGTATCCGGGTGGACCCCAGCAAGCTGTCCACGGCCGAGCTGGAGCGGGTCACGCGGCGCTACACCAGCGAAATCGGCCTGATCATCGGCCCCACCAAAGACATTCCGGCGCCCGATGTCAACACCAACGAGCAGGTGATGGCGTGGATGATGGACACCTACTCGATGAACGTGGGTGAAACCGCCACCGGCGTGGTCACCGGCAAGCCGGTGGACCTGGGCGGCTCGCTGGGCCGCCGGGAAGCCACCGGTCGAGGCGTGTACACGGTGGGGGTGGAAGCCGCCAACCGCATTGGCTTGCAGATCCAAGGCGCAGCCGTGGCGATTCAGGGCTTTGGCAACGTGGGTGGCGTGTCTGCACGGTTGTTTGCAGAAGCGGGCGCCCGTGTGGTCGCGGTGCAGGACCATGCCGGCACCATTTACCAAGCACGTGGTTTGGACCTGGCGGCACTCCAGACCCATGTGCGCCAGACCGGTTCCGTCGCTGGCTTCCCCGGCGCCGAAGCGCTGACGAAAGACGCTTTCTGGGATGTGCCGTGCGACATTCTGATTCCCGCCGCGCTGGAACAACAAATCACCGCTGACAACGCGGGCCGCATTCAGGCGCGCATGGTGATTGAAGGTGCTAACGGCCCCACCACCCCGGCGGCAGACGACATCCTGCACGAACGCGGTGTTCTGGTGCTGCCCGACGTGATCGCCAACGCAGGCGGGGTGACAGTGAGTTACTTCGAATGGGTGCAGGACTTCTCCAGCTTCTTCTGGAGCGAGGACGAAATCAACGACCGGTTGGTGAAAGTGATGCGCGGGGCGTTCGACGGCATCTGGCAAGTGGCCGAGCAGCACAAAGTGAGCTTGCGCACCGCTACCTTCATCGTGGCGTGTCATCGCATTCTGCACGCGCGTGACCTGCGAGGCCTGTACCCCTGACGCTTCTGACGCCCAGCTGCCCTACTGCAGGTTGGATTTGAATACCGGCACGTCGGGCAACGGCAGCACGTCCACGCCCTCTTCCAGCAGGGCTTGCGCCTCTTCCAAGGTGGCCTGGCCCCGAATGTCGCGGGCCGGCGATGCGCCTTGGTGGATGCGCCGGGCCTCCT
>CAZGDZ010000227.1:0-4317 GCA_964524855.1 uncultured Macromonas sp. | reverse complement strand
CTATGCCCCATTTGGCCAAGGCCGCATCGTCGCTCACGCGGGCGTCCACCCAGCGGGCGCCTTCGGGTGTCTGCTCTTTTTTCCAGAACGGCGCCTGCGTCTTGAGGTAATCCATCAGGAATTCGCAGGCCTGGAAGCTCTCTCCTCGGTGAGCCGAGGTCACGGCCACCAGCACGATCTGGTCCAGCGGCTGCAGCAAACCCACGCGATGGATCACCCGAGCGCCGAAAATGTCGAAGCGGTGCGCAGCCTCGTCGATCATCGCTTCGATGGCCTTTTCGGTCATGCCGGGGTAGTGTTCCAGCTCCATCGTGGCCACGCTCTGGCCGTCGTTGCGGTCACGCACGGTGCCCACAAAGGTGCACACGGCCCCGACCCGGGGATCTTGGCGGCGCAAGGCGGCCACCTCAGCGCTCAGGTCGAAGTCGTCGGTCTGGATGCTGACGCGGGGCTGGCTCATCGCAACCTCGGCTCAGCCACCGGTGACCGGCGGAAAAAACGCCACCTCGGCCCCCGGCGCCAACGGGGCCGCATCGTCGGCCATCGTCTGGTTGACCGAGGACCGAACCGATTTGCCACGGGCCAGCGCGTCGGCCCACACGCCCCCACGGGCGATCAGCTCGTCGCGCAAGGCGCCGACGGTTGTGGCCTGGGTGTCCAGCGTCAGCGACGCGGTGCCCACGGCTTCACGGATGGCGGCAAAAAATCGGACTTGAATGCTCATGAAGAGTCAGGACAGCAGCGAATCGAAAGACAGGAAATCCACCTCGTCACCATACGCGATGGCACGACTGGGCGGATTGTCCACCAGCCCATCCCCCCACACGACCGAGGTCAATACGCCCGAACTTTGGTTGGGGAACAGGTCCAGACCACCGTCGGCGTTGCGGCGCACGCGCAAAAACTCGCGGCGCTTGTCGCCCTTGGGCAGATCGAAATGGGCCACCAGGCGCTGGGCTGGCGGCAAGCCCGCCGATTCCGCACCTTGCACGCCCTGCAATCGCCGCAGAAACGGCCGCACCAGCAGCAAAAAAGTCACAAAGCTGGACACCGGATTGCCCGGCAGCCCCACGAAATGGCAGCGTTCACCTCCTTGGGTCGATGCCACCCAGCCATGGGCAAAAGGTTTGCCCGGCTTCATCCCGATCTGCCACAGGTCCAGGCCGCCCAGCTGTTGCACCGCGGGCTTGATGTGGTCCTCCTCACCCACCGACACCCCGCCGCTGGTCAGGATCAGGTCGTGCGCCTCGGCCGCCGAGCGCAACGCCGCCAACGTGGCCTCGCGCTGGTCGGGCACGATGCCCAGGTCACTCACCTCGCAACCCAGGCGCTGCAGCAGTGCCCGCAGAAAGAAGCGGTTGGAGTTGTAAATCGCTCCGGGCTTCATCTGCTCGGGCGGCACGTTTCCGGGCATGACCAGTTCATCGCCGGTGGAAAACAACGCCACCCGCACCCGGCGGGTCACGGTCAGGTGCGCAAATCCGATGCTGGCCGCCAGCCCCAGTTCGGCCGGTCCCAGGCGCGTGCCTTGGGGCAGCACCACCGCACCCCGGCGCACGTCTTCACCCTGGCGGCGGATCCACTGGCCCGGCGTGAGCATGGTCTTGAAGCGCACCAGGGGTTGGCCGGCGACCTCACCGGCCGCCTCAACCTCTTCCTGCATCACCACCGCGTCGGCACCAGCCGGCACCGGCGCACCAGTAAAGATGCGGGCCACGGTGCCCGGCTGCAAAGCCGCGCCAAAATGTCCGGCGGGAATCCGCTGCGAGACCGGCAAGGCCCCGCCAGCCACCGCCTGCAGGTCGGCCACGCGCACCGCGTAACCGTCCATCGAGGTGTTGTCGTGCCCCGGCACATCCAGCGCCGACACCACGTCCTGCGCCAGCACCCGGCCGTCGGCCTCGAAGGTGGGCACCACCTCGGCATCGCCCACCGGGAACGCTGCACCCAGCAACTGGGCCAGCGCGTCTTCCAGCAACATCAGGCCTGGGCGAGATGCGGGGGCGGCGTGAGGAGCGGTCATGCGTAGGGAGCGAACCAAAAACTCAGTCGTTGCAATGCGCGGCGATGTACGCCTTGACCTGCGCCACGTCGGAAGGCATCACCTGTACCCGCTTGGGCAGGGCTTCAATGCCGTCAAACTTGGCCGGCCGCTCGGGCTCACGACCCAGAGCCTCGACGATGGTTTCGGCGAATTTGATCGGCAGCGCCGTTTCCAGCACCACCATGGGCACGCCAGGAGTCAGGTGCTCGCGAGCCACTTTCACGCCGTCGGCGGTGTGGGTGTCGATCATCTGACCAAAACGTTCCCAGGTGTCGCGAATGGTGGCCAAGCGGTCGGCGTGGATGCTCTTGCCGCTGACGAAACCGTAGCGGCTGGCCGCTTGGGCAAAGTGCGGGTCGGCGCTCAGGTCGAAACGGCCTGCGCGGTTCACCGCATCACCGAACAGCGCCTGGGTGCGCGCACCGTCGCGGCCCAGCAGGTCGAACACGAAGCGCTCGAAGTTGCTGGCCTTGGAAATGTCCATCGACGGGCTGGACGTTTCGAACGTGTCGGCGCTGCCGCGCACGCGGTACACGCCGGTGCGGAAGAATTCGTCCAGCACGTCGTTCTCGTTGGTCGCCACCACCAGCTGGTGGATCGGAAGCCCCATCATCCGGGCCACGTGGCCGGCACAGACGTTGCCAAAGTTGCCCGACGGCACCGCAAAGCTGACCCTCTGATCGTTCGACGTGGTGGCCTGGATGTACCCGGCGAAGTAGTACACCACCTGCGCCAGCAGCCGCGCCCAGTTAATGGAGTTGACGGTGCCAATCTTGTATTGGCGCTTGAACGCCAGGTCGTTGCTCACCGCCTTGACAATGTCCTGGCAATCGTCGAACACGCCTTCGATGGCGATGTTGTGGATGTTCGCGTCCTGCAGGCTGAACATCTGGGCCTGCTGGAATGGGCTCATGCGGCCATTCGGGCTGGTCATGAACACGCGCACACCCTGTTTGCCGCGCATGGCATGCTCAGCCGCGCTGCCGGTGTCGCCACTGGTGGCGCCCAGGATGTTCAGCTCTTCGCCACGGCGCGCCAGTTCGTACTCGAACAGGTTGCCCAGCAGTTGCATCGCCATGTCCTTGAAAGCGTGGGGCCGTTGGACAGGGCTTCAATCCACAAGGCATTTTCGAGGTGGCGCAGCGGCACGATTTCACCGGTGCCAAACACCTCGGCGGTGTAGGTCTTGGCGCACAGGGCGCGCAGGTCGGCTGCGGGGATGTCGTCGATGTAGAGCGACAGAATCTCGAACGCCAGTTCGGCGTAGCCCTGCTCGTGGTAGACCTTGCGCCAGCGGGCCAGGGTGGCATCGTCCACCTGCGGGTAGTGCTCGGGCAGGTACAGCCCGCCGTCCGGCGCCAGGCCTTCGAGCAGGATTTCACAGAATCGCTTGCGGTCCGGGTGCCCGCGGGTGGACAAATACAGCATCAGGCCAGCTCCTCCTTGCGGATGCGGGTGATCGGCGCCAGCACGGTGGGCAGCGCCTGCATCTGGGCCAGCGCGTCGCTCATCGTGCCTTCGCGTGTGTCGTGGGTCAGGATGATCACGTCGGTCTGGTTCACGCCTTCTTCGGCTTCGCGCTGCAGCACCGCGTCAATGCTGATGCCGGCACCGGCCAAGATGCCGGTGACGGTGGCCAGCACGCCGGCCTGGTCGGCCACGCGCAGACGCAGGTAGTAGCTGGTCACCACTTCGCTCATGGGCAGCACCGGCAGGTCGCTCAGGGCGCCCGGCTGGAAGGCCAGGTGCGGCACGCGGTTCTGCGGGTCGGCGGTGTGCAGGCGGGTGATGTCCACCAGGTCGGCGATGACCGCGCTGGCGGTCGGCTCGCTGCCGGCGCCCTTGCCGTAGTACAGCGTGGTGCCCACGGCGTCGCCCTGCACCATCACCGCGTTCATGGCGCCTTCCACATTGGCGATCAGGCGTTTGCTCGGCACCAGCGTGGGGTGCACCCGCAGCTCAATGCCTTGCGCGGCCCGTTTGGCAATGCCCAGCAGCTTGATGCGGTAGCCCAGTTGCTCGGCGTACTTGATGTCGGCCGCGCCCAGCTTGGTGATGCCTTCCACATACGCCTTGTCGAACTGCACCGGGATGCCATAGGCGATCGCACTCATCAGCGTGGCCTTGTGCGCGGCGTCCACGCCTTCGATGTCGAAGGTCGGGTCGGCTTCGGCATAGCCCAGGCGTTGCGCCTCTTTCAGCACCACGTCAAAGTCCAGCCCCTTGTCGCGCATTTCGGACAGGATGAAGTTGGTGGTGCCGTTGATGATGCC
>CAZGDZ010000226.1:0-4318 GCA_964524855.1 uncultured Macromonas sp. | reverse complement strand
ACCCAGGCGCTGGAGCAACTGCTGCGCCAGACCAATTGGAAAGACCTGGACTACCTGCTGGTGGACATGCCACCCGGCACCGGCGACATTCAGCTCACGCTGAGTCAGCGCGTGCCCATGACAGGCGCCGTGATCGTGACCACGCCGCAGGACATTGCCCTGCTGGACGCGCGCAAGGGCATCAAGATGTTCGAGAAGGTGGGCGTGCCGATTCTGGGCGTCGTAGAGAACATGGCGGTGTACTGCTGCCCCAACTGCGGCCACACCGAGCACATTTTTGGCGCGGACGGCGGCAAGCGCATGGCGGGTGAGTACGGCATGGACTACCTGGGTGCTCTGCCGCTGAACATGCAAATTCGCGTTCAGGCCGACAGTGGCCAGCCCACCGTGGTGGCCGACCCCGACGGCGAGATTGCTGGCATTTACAAGACCGTGGCGCGCCAGGTGGCCATCACCGTGGCCAACAAGGCCAAGGACTTCTCCGGCAAGTTCCCGAGCATCAAGATTTCCAAGGACACCTGATGGAGCGGTGCAGCGTGGCGCCCGAAAGGCCTGTGCCCGCTTGGCGGCGCATGGGGCCGCTGACGCGGCGGGTGGTGCAGGTCGCGTTGTATGAAGCGATCGCCATCGCAGTCGTTGCCTTGGCACTGGCCCTGGCGTTCGACGAGCCCGCGCCGTCTGCCCTCGGCTTGTCGGTGTTGACGTCTGGGATCGCGGTGACCTGGAATTACCTCTTCAACACCTGGTTTGAGCGCTGGGAGCGCCGCCAGACGGTCAAAGGCCGTTCGTGGCAGCGGCGGGTGGCGCATGGCTTGGGTTTTGAAGGGGGTCTGACCGTGTTTTTGGTGCCGGTGATGGCGTGGTGGTTGGACACCACGCTGTGGTTGGCCTTTGTGGCCGACTTTGGCCTGCTGCTGTTCTTCCTCGTTTACACGATGGCGTTCACGTGGGCATTCGACAAAGTGTTCGGCCTGCCGCAATCCGCCTTGGCCCAGGCGGATTAAGCGTTCCGTTCGCGTGGTTCAGCCCCGCTGCGCTTCCAGGTCGCGCAGCTTGAAGCGCTGGATTTTGCCCGTCGCCGTTTTGGGCAGCTCGTCCACAAACTCGATGTATCGCGGGTATTTGTAGGGCGCCAGGTGTTCCTTGCAGAACGCCTTGACGCCCTCTTCGTTCAGCGTTTGGCCCGGCTTCAGCACGACGAAGGCTTTGGTCTTCACCAAGCCGTCGGTGTCGGTCTTGCCAATGACGGCGGCTTCCAGCACGGCGGGGTGCTGCACCAGCGTGGCCTCCACCTCGAACGGGCTGACATAGATGCCGCTGACCTTGAGCATGTCGTCGTTGCGGCCGGCGTAGGTGTAGTAGCCGTCGGCGTCGCGGCTGTACTTGTCGCCGCTCTTGGTCCACGCGCCCTGGAAGGTGTCGCGCGACTTCTCGCGGTTGTGCCAGTACATCAGCGCCGCGCTCGGGCCTTTCACATACAGGTCGCCGATGTCGATGGAGCCGTCGGCGTTGGGCGACAGCGGTAGGCCGTCCTCGCCGCGCAGTTCCACTTCGTAGCCGTGCACCGGTTTGCCGGTGGTGCCATAGCGCACGTCGCCCGGGCGGTTGGACAGGAAGATGTGCAGCATTTCGGTGGAGCCAATGCCGTCGATGATCTCGGCGCCGAAGCGCGCGGTCCAGCGTTCGCCGATGTCGCGCGGCAAGGCTTCGCCGGCGGACGAACACAGGCGCAACGCCACCTCAGCTTTGGCGGGCAGGTCGGGCTGGGCCAGCATGCCGCCGTAGCCGGTGGGGGCGCCGTAGAACACGGTGGGCTTGCGTCCTGCCAGTGCAGGGGTGCTACCGGTCAGCCGCTTGAACACGGCCTGCGGGGTGGGGCGCTCGGCCATCAACACCACGGTGGCGCCCACGCTGAGCGGGAAGGTCAGCGCGTTGCCCAAACCGTAGGCGAAGAACAGCTTGGCGGCCGAGAACACGGTGTCGGCCTCGGTCAGGCCCAGCACGGGTTGGGCGTAGAGCGCGGCCGTCCAGTACAGGTTGGCTTGGGTGTGCACCGTGCCTTTGGGGCGACCGGTAGAGCCGGACGAATAGAGCCAGAAGGCCGCTTCATCCGCCAGGGTGGGTGTGGGGCTGGCTTGCGGCGCGCTGCGGGCCAGCAGTTCATCCACCGACACCGCCTGGTAGCCGGGGCCGGCCGGCAGTGGCAACGTGGGCTTGGAGACGATCAGGTGCTTCACTTCGTGCGGGCCCTGCTCCAGGGCCGCTTCCAGCGACGGCAGCAGCGCTTCGGACACCAGCGCCGCTTGCGCGCGGCAGTTGTGCAGCATGAAGGCATAGTCTTCGGCGGTGAGCAGGGTGTTCAGGCACACCGGCACGATGCCGGCATACAGCGCGCCCAGGAAGCCCACGATCCAGTCGTTGTTGTCGTGCATGAGCAGCAGCACGCGCTCTTCACGCCGCAGGCCCAGCGATTGCAGGCCATTGGCCATGCGGCGCACGCGCTCGGCCAGTTCGCCGTAGGTCAGTTGGCCTTGGTCATCGATCAGCGTCACCTTGTCGGCGCGGTGTGCGTTGAGGCGGATCAGCTCTTGGGCAAAGTTGTAGTTGGCTGGGGGCGGTGAGGGCAGGCGAGCATTCATTGTTGTCTCCTCTTGCGGTCAGTGTGTGGGTCAGAGGTTCAGTGGAGTGGCACGGTTGCCCCACTGGTCGAGTGCGGCGGTGCTGGCCTGCACGGCGGTGCGGCGGTGGTAGAAGTTCAGGGCGCGCAGCCCCCCCAGTTCCTCGCCGCCGCCAGCGCGGCCCGGGCCACCGTGCAGTGACATCGGCATCACGTTGCCGTGACCGCTGTGCAGTGCGGCCACGTCGGGCGAAATGGCGTGCACCCGGCCGTGGCTAGAACCCAACTCAGCCGCCGTCTGGGCGATGAAGGCCGGGTCGGCACTGAACACCGACATGACCAGCGAGCCTTCGCCGCGGCGGATCAGCTCGTAGGCCTGCTCGGGGCTGTCGTAGGCCATGAGCGTGGCCACCGGGCCGAACACCTCCACCTCGTGCAGCACCGTCGCATCGGCCGGCTGGCGGCTACCCAGCAGGGTGGGGGCCACGCAGGCGGCGACCGCTGGGTCGGCGTCCACCGGGGGCGTTTGGCTGCCATCGAACAGCACTTCGGCTTCGGTTTTCAGGTGGGCGATGCCGGCTTTCACGGTGTCGTACTGCTCGCGGCTCACCAGCGCGCCCATGCGCACGCCTTCGCTGCGTGGGTCGCCCACGGTGGTCTTGGCCAATTTGGCGGCGATGGCTTGCGCTGCCGCGTCGTACAGCGCACGCGGCACGAACACGCGGCGGATGGCGGTGCACTTCTGGCCGCTTTTCACGGTCATCTCGCGCACCACTTCGCTCACCATCAGTTGGAAGGCTTCGCTCTCGGCGGCGGCGGCGGGGTCCAGCAGGGCGGAGTTGACGCTGTCGGCCTCGATGTTGCAGCGCACCGAACGTTGCGCCACCGCCGGGTGGGAACGGATGATGCGCCCGGTGTCGGCCGAGCCGGTGAAGGACACCACGTCGAACGGCTGCAACTGGTCCATCAGGCCGGCAGACGAGCCACATACGACGGACAGCGCCCCGGCGGGCAGGATGTTGGCATCCACCACGTCCTGCACCATGCGCTGGGTGAGCCAGGCGGTGCTGGTGGCGGGTTTGACGATGACGGGCACGCCCGACAGCAGGGCAGGCGCGGCTTTTTCCCACAGGCCCCAGCTCGGGAAGTTGAAGGCGTTGATGAACAGCGCCACGCCACGCGTGGGGGTGAGGATGTGCTGGGTCTGGAACAGCGGATCCTTGGCCATGCGGATGCGTTCGCCGTCCAGCAGAAACTGCGCATCGCCCAGGGCCGCGCCCTGCTTGGCGTAGTAACCCAGGGTGAAGACGCCGCCGTCGATGTCCACGGCCGAGTCTTTGGTCACAGTGCCTGAGTTGGCGGTGGCGATCTCGTAGTAGGCGTCACGGTTCGCCTGCAGCACCTGGACGATCTCGGCCAGCAGGGCGGCGCGCTGGCCATAACTCAGGGCGCGCAGGGCGGTGCCACCTTGTTCGCGGGCGAAGCGGAAGCCCTCGGCCAAGTCCAGCCCTTGGCTGGACACGCGGACCAGTTCGGTGCCGCGCACCGGGTCGAACAAGAGGGTGCCGGCGCCTTGGCCGGTTTGCCAGCGGCCGGCCCAGTGGTTGGGCAGCAGGGGGGTGGAGGAAGGCATGTGCATGTATCGGTGGTTGTGTGGGTGTTCAGCGCAAGGTAAAGGCGGTATAAATGCACTATCTTGCT
>CAZGDZ010000225.1:0-4339 GCA_964524855.1 uncultured Macromonas sp. | reverse complement strand
ATCGGGGGATGGCATCACCCCTTGCATCCACCGCGCGTCCGCCCTGGCGGGAAACTTTGTCCGCTTTGTGGGACTGGCGCGTGCTCAGCCTGTTGATGCTGGGTTTTTCGGCCGGTTTGCCGATCTTGCTGATTTTTTCCTCGCTGTCGCTGTGGTTGGGCGAGGCCGGGGTGGAACGCAAGGCGGTCACCTTTTTCAGTTGGGCGGCGTTGGGGTATTCGTTCAAGTTCATCTGGGCGCCGCTGGTGGACCGCTTGCCGCTGCCCTGGCTGTCGGCGGCGTTGGGGCGCAGGCGCGCCTGGTTGTTGCTGGCGCAGTTGGGTGTGATGGGCGCCATCGTGGGCATGGCGTCCACTGACCCGGTCGGTGGCGCAGCTGCACTCACAGCCATGGCCGTGTTCGCGGTGTTGCTGGGGTTCACCTCCGCTACGCAAGACATCGTGATTGACGCCTACCGCATTGAAATCGGGCGGCCCGAACAGCAGGGCTTGCTGTCGTCGGCCTACATTGCGGGTTACCGGTTGGGCATGATCGTGGCAGGCGCGGGGGCGCTGTTTTTGGCGTCGTACTGGGGCTCGGTCAAGGGCGGCTACGTATACGAAGCGTGGCAATGGACCTATTTCGTCATGGCCGCGACCATGGGCGTGGGGGTCTTGACCACCCTGGTGACGCCTGAGCCCGAAGCGTCTGCCCGCGCCGAGCCCTTGCCCTCGGGCCAGCACCTGCGGCTGTTGGCGGTGTTTCTGGTCAGCGTGGTGGCGTTTGTGGCCGTGTTCGCAGGCTTGGGGCGAGCCATGGCGCCGTGGGTGGGCGGCTTGGGGCCGGTGCTGGCCCTGGGTGCCGAAGCGCTGCGCATGGCGGGCGGGTTGGCGGCCGCGTTCGGCGTGGGCTGGTGGCTGGTGCGCCTGGGCTTGGCCAGCCGGCAACAGGCGCGCACCACCTGGGTCGAGCCGGTGTTGGACTTTTTCCAGCGCTACGGCGTGTCCACCGCCTGGTTGTTGCTGGCGCTGGTCGGGCTGTACCGCATTTCCGACATCGTGCTGGGGGTCATCTCCAACGTGTTCTATCAAGACTTGGGTTTTTCAAAACCCGAAATCGCGTACGCGGTCAAAACCTACGGGGTCATCATCAGCATCGTGGGCGGCTTCACCGGCGGCCTGCTGGCCACCCGGCTGGGGGTCATGCGTTCGTTGATGTGGGGTGCGGTGCTGGCGGCGGGCACCAACCTGGGCTTCGTCTGGCTGGCCCATGCCGGGCACGACCTCACGCTGATGTATCTGGTGGTGTCGGCCGACAACTTGGCCGCCGGGTTTGCCAGCGCGGCGTTCGTGGCGTTTTTGTCCAGCCTGACCAACGTGTCGTTCACCGCGGTGCAATACGCCATTTTCAGCTCGCTGATGACGCTGCTGCCCAAGACCTTGGGCGGCTACTCCGGCGGCATGGTGGACGCCTTGGGCTACCCCGGTTTTTTCTGGCTGACCACCGCCATGGGGCTGCCGGTGCTGGTGCTGGTGTGGTTGGCCGGGCGCCGCCTGGCGGTGGCCGAGCCGCCGCGCTGAAGGGCGCTGGCCCCGCGCACTTCACGCAACTTTACCGCTGGGGCATGGCGGGTTGACCCAGCCGTGGCAAGATTCAACCATGACGGCCCCAACGCCCACCCACATCCTGATGATTGAAGACGATGCCCGCCTGGCGGGCATGGTCGGGGAGTACCTGCGCCAATCCGGTTACGGTTTTGAGCACGCGGCCGACGCCCTGACCGGGCTGAAACAGGTGCAACAGCGCCTGCCAGACTTGATCATCCTGGACCTGATGCTGCCTGACCTGGACGGCCTGGAGGTGTGCCGCCGTTTGCGCGCGCTGCCGGGTGAAGGGGCTCAGGTGCCTGTCGTCATGCTGACCGCCAAAGGCGACCCGATGGACCGCATCGTTGGGCTGGAAATGGGCGCCGACGACTACCTGCCCAAACCGTTCGAGCCGCGTGAACTGCTGGCGCGCATCCGCGCCGTGCTGCGTCGGCGTACCGCCCCGGCTGGAAACGGTTCTGCGGTGGCCGAATCCGGGCGTGCACCGCTGCGCTTTGGCTCGCTTGAAATCGATCGCGACGCGCGCACCGTCACCGTGGCCGGGCAGGCGTGCGACGTCACCTCCTACCAGTTCGACCTGCTGGTGGCGCTGGCCGAGCGCGCTGGCCGGGTGCTGACCCGCGACCAGATCATGGAGGCCGTGCGCGGGCGCGAGCTGGAGGCGTTCGACCGCTCCATCGACGTGCACATGGGCCGCATCCGCCAAGCCATCGAGGCCGACCCGAAAAACCCGCGCCGCATCCTGACCGTGCGCGGGGTGGGGTACGTGTTCGCCCGCCAGCAGGATTGAGCCATGGCCGCACTGCGCCCCAAACTGCACCAACACCTGTCGCTGCGCATCTGGCTCGCGGTGGCGGCGGCCATCACCGTGATGACCCTGCTGTTGGGCTGGATGTGGCGCGCTCAATGGGAGCATGAGCGCGCACAGCGGCCGGGCCGCGAGGTGGTGGTGCGCGACGCGCAGGGCGACGTCATTGGCCGGGCCCCAGCGCAGGTGAGCCGGGGCGTGCACGGGCTGGAGTTCCAGGTGCCGTTGCACAACGGCGAAACCGTGACCGTGCACCTGCCGCGCCCGCCCAAGGCCCCAGGCAGCCGGCCCGACCCCTTCGGGCCCATCCAGTCGCTGGGGGCGTTCGTTGCGCTGTTGGTGGCGGTGGCGCTGGCGGTGGCGCTGGGGGCGTACCCGATCGTGCGCCGGCTGACCCAGCGGCTGGAGGCCTTGCAGCAAGGCGTCAAGCAATGGGGCGAGGGCGATTTGAACGTTCGCATGCCGGTGCAAGGCAACGACGAAGTGGCCTTTCTCGCGCAGCGCTTCAACGACGCGGCCGACCGGGTGCAAGCCTTGCTGGTGGCCCACAAGTCGATGCTGGCCAACGCCTCCCACGAACTGCGGTCGCCACTGGCGCGCATTCGCATGGGGCTGGCATTGATGGAGCGCAGCAGCGATCCCGCCACCCAGCGCCGCGAAATCGAGCGCAACATTGGCGAACTCGACGAATTGATCGATGAAATCCTGCTGGCCAGTCGCCTGGACCTGGCCGACCCAAGCGACCCGGCCGCCCTGGGGCCGTTGGAGGAGGTGGACCTGCTGGGGCTGGCCGCCGAGGAGTGCGCTCGCACCGGCGCCGCGCTGGAGTTGGCGCCCGACACCGTGCCGCCGGTGCTGCAGGGCCATGCCAAGCTGTTGCGGCGCCTGCTGCGCAATCTGCTGGAAAACGCCCGCCGCCACGGCGTGCGCGACGGGCAACCGGCGGAGGTCTCATTGACGCTGCGGGCGGCGCTTCAGGGCTGGGAAATCGTGGTCAGCGATGGTGGCCCGGGGGTGCCGGCTGCGTTGCGCGACCGGATTTTCGAACCCTTTTTCCGCCTGCCGGGCGCCAGCGAGCGCGAAGGCGGCGTGGGCCTGGGGCTGGCGCTGGTCAAAACCATCGCCCACCGCCACGGCGGCCGGGTGCGGTGCGAAGAACGGCCGGGCGGTGGCGCTCAGTTCGTCGTTCTTCTGCCCAAAAAATGACAATTTCGGCCAAAAATCTGCGGGTTCTCCCCTAAACAGGGGATGTTCAACTTCTTGTAGCCGGTGGACAATACACCTCAGGCTGTCAGCACATAAAGAAATTCCAACGAATCCAGGGAGTTGCTGGCCAGAACGAGAGAACGCCAGCAACTGCAAAGGTTCCCAACGACGTCCTGATGGACTTCATGCCACCCTTCGGGGTGGCTTTTTTTTGCCCATTTTGGGCGCGTTGAGCAAGGTCAGGCGATGGGCCAAAAAAAAGCCCGGTCATGGTGACCGGGCTATTAACCACCCATAGAGGGCAGAGGAGACAACTGACAACGGGGAAACTCCCCGGGCGATGCAACAGTGTTGTTGCATACAATGAGGTTAGTATAAACCCGATATTGCTGCGTTGCAACAACCTTGGTGCAACCCGGCGTTGTTTTTTTGGAGAAACCAGCTCGTGGAATGCACCGTCACCTGGACCGGCAACGCCGGCACCCGCTCGAACATGGGTTTTGTGGCCGAAACCGGCAGTGGCCATCTGCTGGCCATGGACGGCGCGCCCGACGCTGCCAAGCCTGAAAACGGCGGCGCCAACCTGGCACCGCGCCCCATGGAAACGGTGCTGGCCGGCACCGGTGGCTGCACTGCGTACGATGTGGTGCTCATCCTCAAGCGGGGCCGGCACGATGTGCGTGGCTGCAGCGTCAAGCTCACCAGCGAACGTGCCGACACCGACCCCAAGGTGTTCACC
>CAZGDZ010000224.1:0-4360 GCA_964524855.1 uncultured Macromonas sp. | reverse complement strand
CAGCTGATTGACCGGTGTTTGACTGACGACACCAACGATTCCGCACATGAGAGTGTTCCTGATTTCAAGGGAAGTATTGGGCGATGTGTTCTGGCATCGCACCTTTGACCAGGTGCAAGCCCGCGTCCAGCCAGTCTGCGCCGACCGCTTGACGCCACGCCTCTTGTTCTTTGAGGGGTGTCATGTTGACCACCAGCGCCACCGCCAGCAGCAACACCACCCCACGCAACAGACCGAAAACCCCACCCAGGGTCCGGTCCACCGGCCGCAGGCCGACTCGTTCAATGCCGCGCTTGACCAGCCATGCCACCAAGCCGGCCGCAAACGCGCTGACCACAAACACCACCACAAAACCGGCCGCATAACGCAGCGGCTCGGTCGTGTCGCCCAACGGCAGGTAGGCCGCCGCCGCATCGGCGTACCACTGGGCCAGAAAAAAGGCCAGCACCCAACCCGCCACCGACAACACCTCGAACACCAGCCCGCGCCACAACCCCAACAGCACCGAGGCCAGCAGCGTCACCAACAGCAGGATGTCAACGGTGGACATGGTCAAAGCGTGAGGATGGCCGCAGGCAGGCCCAAGGCCTTGACCTTGTCAGCCGCCTTTTCAGCGTCGGCCCGTGAGTCGTAAGGCCCCAGCCGCACGCGAATACGCTTGCCTTCCGCCGTCTCCGCCACATGGGTGTAGGTCTTCAGACCTGCGCGTTCCAGCCGGTTGCGCACTTCCTGGGCCCGCGCTTGCTCGGCAAAGGCACCCACCTGCACCACCACCCGCGCTGTAGCGGCCGTCGTGGTCTTGCCGTCCAGCAACGCTTGAGCACGGGCGGCATCGGTCGCAGCGGGTTTGGCGGGTGCGGAAACAGGCGCAGAGGCCGGTGTGGGACTGGCTGCGCTGGCCACCGCCGGACGCTCTGCGGCGGGGGCGGGCGCAGCAGGCGGTGGCGGCGGCGCAGGCTTGGGCGCCACCGTCTCCTCCCGCTCGTCCAGCCCTTCGACTTTCACGTCGGGCGCCTTGACGGCAGCCGGCAGGGTCAGTGGGGGCGTGGTTTGCTTGGCCGGAATGTCGATCGGCACATCGACCGCCACGGGCCGGGGCTGGGCGTCGAACAACAGGGAAAAGCCCACCACACCCGCCAGCACCAACACGCTGGCGCCGATGAGGCGATGCCGGGCACGCCGCCGAATGGCTTCGATGGTGGGCGGTTGGGACGGGCTGGAGGCACCCTGCCCGCCGGAACGCAAGTTGAACATTCGCCGGTTTCGCTCTGTTGACCCGGCGGTGCCGGGGTGCGTGGGAAGCGGACCTGAGGGTCAGCCCTGCAGGTGCTTGGCGGCCAAACGAGGCACACCGTCGTGCAACACGCCACCCACGGTGAAAAAAGATCCGAAGACCACGATTCTATCAGCCGGGTCCGCCGCAGCAACGGCAGCAGCCAGCGCATCCACCGGGTTGCCGTGCAGGCTGAAGGCGGTGTCGTTCCGGGCGTTGGTACCCTGCCAGATGGCGGCCAGATCCTGCGCTTTGGCGGCCCGGTCCAACGGCAGGTCGGTGAAGTACCAGCGGTCGATCATCGGGTTGACGCGCTCGAACATGGGGCGCAGGTCTTTGTCGGCCATGGCACCAAACACCGCGTGGGTGGTGGGGTGAAAACCCATGGCGTCCAGGTTTTCGGCCAGCGCCGCCACCGCATGGGGATTGTGGGCCACGTCCAGCACCAGTGTGGGCTGGCCGGGCACGATCTGGAAGCGACCGGGCAACTCCACCAAAGCCAAACCCGTGCGCACGGCCTGGGCCGTGACGGGCAGACGCGGGTGCAGCGCCTCCAGCGCTGCCAGCACGCCAGCCGCGTTGACCAACTGGTTGGCCCCGCGCAGCGCAGGATACGCCAAACCACTGTAGCGGCGGCTGCGACCGGTCCAGCCCCATTGCTGTTTGTCGCCGGCAAAATGGAAATCACGGCCCAGGCGCCACAGATCGGCACCGACTTCCCGCACGCTCTGCGGCGGCACCGGGTCGCTCACCACCACCGGCCGGCCGGTGCGCATGAGGCCCGCTTTCTCGTAGCCAATGGATTCGCGGTCCGGCCCCAGGTACTCCACATGGTCCAGGTCCACGCTGGTGATCACGGCGCAATCGGCATCGAACACATTGACCGCGTCCAAACGCCCCCCGAGGCCCACTTCCAGGATGATCACATCCAGCCGGGCTTCGGCCAACGTCAACACGATAGCCAGGGTGGTGAACTCAAAGTACGTCAGCGACACCTCGCCTTGGCCAGCCATGCCACGGCGGGCCTGCTCGACCGCCGCGAACGCGGGCACCAAATCGGCCCCACTCACAGGAATACCCAGCACCCGGCAGCGCTCCTCGAAATGCACCAGGTGGGGCGAGGTGTACACGCCGGTGCGGTAACCCGCTTGCTGGTAGATGGCCTCCAGCATGGCACAGGTGGAGCCCTTGCCGTTGGTGCCCCCCACGGTGATCAAGGGGCACGGCAGGCGCAGGCCTTTGCCGCCCTGAAGCCGCTGGGCCACCGTCCGCACCCGGTCCAACCCCATGTCGATGGTTTTCGGGTGCAGGCGTTCGCAATGGGCCAGCCAATCGGCTAGGGTGGTGGGCAAAGTCGTCATCTGCATATTGTCGCAGCCACCGGCCGCACGCCGTGCAGGCCTGAGGCACAATGCCTTGATGATCAAGGTTTATGGCATTCCCAACTGCGACACGGTGAAAAAGGCGCGCGCCTGGTTGACCGAACGCAACGTGGCGCACGAATTCCACGATTTCAAGAAACAAGGCGTCCCGCACGACAAACTGCCCGGCTGGACGGCCCAGGTGGGCTGGGACAAGCTGGTCAACCGCAAAGGCACCACCTGGCGTCAACTCGACCCAGCGGTGCAGGCCAGCCTGACTGACGAAGCCAGCGCCCATGCGCTGATGCAACAGCACGCCAGCGTCATCAAACGCCCGGTGGTGGAATGGAGCAACGGCGCCGTGACCGTGGGCTTCAGTGCAGACGACTGGGCTGAGCGCGGCTGAACGGGCAGCCAGCGCTGCCAGGTACCGCTTGGCCTCCCCCTTAAAATGACGGGTTGACGCCGCATCGCGCGGCGAACGCTTTTTCTTTCCCCCCACCGAACTCCCATGAGCACCACCCAAATCGACGGCGTGTCCGTCAACACCCAGGCCAGCGTGTACTTTGACGGCAAGTGCGTCAGCCATGGCATCACCTTCCCCGATGGCACCAAGAAGTCGGTGGGTGTGGTGCTGCCTGCCACGCTGACGTTCAACACCGGCGCGCCGGAAATCATGGAATGTGTGGCCGGTGGCTGCGAATACAAGTTGGCCGGTACCGATGCCTGGTTGAAGTCAGGCCCCGGCGACAAGTTCAGCATCCCGGGCAACAGCAGCTTCGACATCCGCGTGACCGAGGCCTACCACTACATCTGCCATTTCGGCTGATCCAGGAGCACCGCACATGGCCACCATTCTGCAAAACCTGCCCACCGGGCAAAAAGTCGGCATCGCCTTTTCGGGCGGCCTGGACACCTCCGCCGCCCTGCTGTGGATGAAGCACAAGGGCGCCCTGCCCTATGCCTACACCGCCAACCTGGGCCAGCCCGACGAGTCGGACTACGACGAAATCCCGCGCAAGGCCATGGGCTACGGCGCGGTGCAAGCGCGCCTGATCGACTGCCGCCCGCAATTGGCTGCCGAAGGCATTGCCGCGCTGCAGGCTGGTGCTTTCCACATCAGTACCGCTGGCATCACCTACTTCAACACCACCCCGCTGGGCCGCGCCGTGACCGGCACCATGCTGGTGGCCGCCATGAAAGAGGATGACGTCCACATCTGGGGTGACGGGTCCACCTTCAAGGGCAACGACATTGAGCGGTTTTACCGCTACGGCCTGCTGACCAACCCGGCACTGAAGATCTACAAGCCCTGGCTGGACCAGACCTTCATCGACGAGCTGGGCGGCCGCAAGGAGATGAGCGAGTACCTCGTCGCGCACGGCTTCGACTACAAGATGAGCGTCGAGAAGGCCTACAGCACCGACAGCAACATGCTCGGTGCCACCCACGAGGCCAAGGACCTGGAGTACCTCGACAAGGGCGTGAACATCGTCAACCCGATCATGGGCGTGGCGTTCTGGAAGCCCGAGGTCGACGTCAAGGCCGAGACGGTGAGCGTGCGCTTCGACGAGGGCCGCCCGGTGGCGCTGAACGGCCGCACCTTCAAGGACGAGGTCGCGCTGTTCGACGAGGCCAACCGCATCGGCGGGCGCCACGGCCTGGGCATGTGCGACCAGATCGAGAACCGCATCATCGAGGCCAAGAGCCGCGGCATCTACGAGGC
>CAZGDZ010000223.1:0-4375 GCA_964524855.1 uncultured Macromonas sp. | reverse complement strand
AGCATCAGCGAATAGTCCATCTTGTAGATGTGGTCACCGGCCAGCACCACCACGTACTCGGGGCGGCTGGACTGGATGATGTCCAGGTTCTGGTAAATGGCGTCGGCGGTGCCGCGGTACCAATGCTCCTCATCCACCCGCTGCTGGGCAGGCATCAGGTCCACCATTTCGTTGAGTTCGGCGCGCAGAAAGCTCCAGCCGCGCTGCAGGTGGCGCAACAGCGAGTGCGACTTGTACTGGGTGATGACCCCCATGCGCCGGATGCCGGAATTGACGCAGTTGGACAGCGCAAAGTCGATGATGCGGAACTTGCCCCCGAAGTAGACGGCCGGCTTGGCGCGCCGGTCGGTGAGCTGCTTGAGGCGTGAACCTCGCCCGCCGGCCAGCACCAGCGCGATGGTTCGGCGCACGAGCATGTGGGGCTGCATCTGGCGGTCGGTCGCCGTGGGAAGCGCAGGGGTCGCGGTGTCCATGGGGTGTCTCCTCGTTGGGTGATGTCGCTGCTGGATGGAATCAGGTCATGACGCTGGGTTGGTCCATGCCGGTGTGCTGGCGTACGCCGGCCACGCCCTCGGCCAGTTGAACCAGCGGCGCCAACGCCTGTTGCGCGGGCAGGTCGTGGCGGCTCGGGTCGGGTTCGTGGCGTTCCAGGTAGACGCGCAAGGTGGCGCCTTCGGTGCCGGTGCCCGACAGGCGGAACACCACGCGCGACGAGTCCTCCAGCACCACCCGCACGCCCTGGCGCTCGCTGCGCGAGCCGTCCACCGGGTCGGTGTAGGCAAAGTCGTCGGCCCAGGCGATGCGCTGGCCCGCGACGGTCTGCCCACCCAGCGTCGGCAGGCGCTCGCGCAGGCTGGCCATCAACCGGTCGGCCTGGGCGGTGGGAATGCCTTCGTAGTCGTGGCGCGAGTAAACGCAGCGCCCGTGTTCGCGCCACAGGTCGCGCACCAGCGTCTCGACCGACTGCCCGGTGACCGCCACCAGGTTCAGCCAGCACAGCACCGCCCACAGGCCGTCCTTCTCGCGCACGTGGTCCGAACCGGTGCCGTAGCTCTCTTCGCCGCACAAAGTCACCTTGCCGGCGTCCAGCAGGTTGCCGAAGAATTTCCAACCCGTGGGGGTTTCGAAACACGGCATACCCATGGCCTTGGCCACCCGGTCCACCGCGGTGGACGTGGGCATGGACCGCGCGACCCCGGCCAGCCCCTGGCGGTACCCGGGCAGGCGGTGCAGATGCGCGGCCAACACGGCCAGGCTGTCGGACGGCGACACCACAAAGCCACGCCCGAGCACCATGTTGCGGTCGGCATCGCCGTCGGACGCAGCCCCCATGTCGGGCGCGTCGGGGCCCATCAGGTGCGCCACCAGGTCGGCGGCGTTGACGGGGTTCGGGTCCGGGTGCAGGCCGCCGAAGTCCTCCAGCGGTTCACCGTTCACCACGGTACCGGGCGGGGCCCCCAACTCCCCCTCCAGCAGTGCCAGGGCGTACGGGCCACCCACCGCGCACATCGCGTCGTAACGCAGCCGAAAGCCCCGGGCGAACAGCGCACGGATGGCGTCGAAGTCGAACAGGCCGCGCATCAGCTCGGCGTAATCGGCCACGGGGTCGATCACCTCCACCACCGTGTGCTCCACGGTGTGGATGCCCAGGCGGTCCAGCGGCAGGTCGGGCGCGTCGCAGGTGGTGTAGGCGCTCAGCGCCTGGGTGCGCTGGTAGACCGCGGTGGTGAGCTTTTCAGGCGCGGGGCCACCATTGGCCGCGTTGTACTTGATGCCAAAGTCCCCATCCGGCCCGCCCGGGTTGTGGCTGGCCGACAGGACGATGCCGCCGCTGGCGCCGTGGCGGCGGATCACCGCGCTGGCGGCGGGGGTGGACAGGATGCCTCCCTGCCCCACCAGCACCCGAGCGTAACCACGCGCCGCCGCCATGCGCAAGATGGTCTGCACCGCGACGCGGTTATGGTAACGGCCGTCACCCCCCAGCACCAGCGTCTGCCCCTGGGCCAACTGGGCTGGGCCGTGAAGTTCGTCAAACAAGGCTTGCACGAAGTTTTCCAGGTAGCCCGGCTGCTGGAACACGCCCACCTTCTTGCGCAAGCCCGAAGTGCCAGGCTGCTGGCCAGGGTAAGGTAAGGTCGGCTGGTCATAGCAGGTCATTGGGGGCTCCGGTGGGTCTGGGTCAGGTCGGTTCGGGCACAGGGAGGGGCTGCGCTGAGGACGATGGATCGCCCTGCGCAGCCAAAGCCAGGTTCAAGGCCCGCCCTGCCACAGAGCAGCGCGGCCCTAGGGCGATATGCGGCAGGCTGCCCGTGTGGGTGTCCAGTCGCAGCGCCCATAAGCTCGGGGGCAGGCAAAACTCCACTCTGTCCGCCGCGGGGTTAAGCAGCCACACACAACCGAGGTCCGCAGGGCGCCTCGGTTGCAGCCACACCGCCAACGGCTGCGGATGCTCTCGCTGCCAGTCACGCCAGTTCAAGGGTTCTCCATGCGCGTCCAGCCAATGGGCCACCACCCCATCGGGGTCGGCCGCATCGGTCTCGGGCGGCGCCCACCAACGCCGCGCCTGCAGCACAGGGTATGCATGGCGCAAGTGCAACACCCCGGCCACAAAGGTGGTCAAGGCGTCGTCAGCCTGGGCCCAGTCGATCCAGCTGATCGGGTTGTCTTGGCAATAGGCGTTGTTGTTTCCGCGCTGGCTGTGGCCAAGTTCGTCGCCGGCCAGCAGCATGGGCGTGCCCAGTGACAGCAAAGTGCTGGCCAACAAGGCGCGCTGACGAGCGCGGCGGCGTTGCTGGACCAGCGGGTCGTCGCTCGGACCCTCTACACCGTGGTTGTGGCTCAGGTTGTGGCTGTGGCCGTCACGGTTGTCTTCGCCGTTGGCCTGGTTGTGTTTGTGCTGGTAGCTCACCAAGTCCTGCAGGGTGAAGCCATCGTGAGCGGCCACAAAATTCACACTGCTGTGTGCAGGCCGTTCGGCAAACACCGCGCTGGAACCCGCCAGGGCCTGGGCCCAACGCCCAGGCGTACCATGCCCGTGCAGCCAGACCGCTCGCTGGGCATCGCGGAACAGGTCATTCCACTCCAGCCAGCCGGCGGGGAACTGCCCCAGTTGGTAACCTCCCGGGCCCACATCCCAGGGTTCGGCGATCATCAGGCGATCGCGCAGCAACGGGTCTTGCGCCAGCGCCATAAAGAATGGCGCCCGCGCGTGAAAGCGGTGTTCCGCCGTGGTATCGCGCCCCAGCACCGGCGCCAGGTCGAAACGAAAGCCATCGATGCCAAAGTCCTGCACCCAGCGGCGCAGGCTGTCCATCACCAAGCGCAGCACCAGGGGCTGATTGATGTCCAGGCAATTGCCGCAGCCAGCCCAGTTGTGGTACTGGGCCGGATCGTGCGGGAGCAGGCTGTAATACAGGTGGTTGTCGATCCCACGCAACGACAACTGGGGGCCCAGGGCATCGCCCTCGCCGCTGTGGTTGAACACCACATCCAGCACTACCTCCAGGCCAGCCGCGTGCAGCGCCTCGACCATGGCTTGACATTCCTCGCGCACCCGACGCGGATCGCGGGCGTAGCGGGTATCGGGCGCCGCCCACGCAATGGAGTTGTATCCCCAGTGGTTGGTCAGCCCCAAGGCCAGCAGACGGGCTTCATCCACCCGCTGGGCCAGCGGCATCAGGCTCACGGTGGTCACACCCAAACGCAGCAGGTGCTCAATCACTGCTGGATGAGCTAAGCCACCGTAACGTCCACGCTCATCCCCCGGCACCCCTGGGTGTAACTGGGTGAAGGACTTCAGGTGCACCTCGTACAACACGCGCCGAGACGGGTCCACCTGAGGACGAGGCTGCATCAGCGGAGGCATGTCCCCCACCACACGGGCCTTGAGTGCGTGGGCCGCGTTGTCCCGCGTGTCCATGCGCGTGGGATCGTCCGGCACATGACCGAGGTGCAGGTCGTTGCCGTCGTAATGGCCCATCACCTCGCGAGCGTAAGGGTCCAGCAGCAGCTTGTGGGGGTTGAAACGGTGCCCCTGCGCTGGCGCCCACGGCCCATGGACGCGCCAGCCGTAGGTGGTGCCTGGGGCCACCTTGGGCACGTGAGCGTGCCAAATGCCTAAGGCGTCCGACCGCAGCGCGTGGCGTCCCAGAGGGCGCTCGCCCGACTCGTCAAACAGACACAGCTCCACGGCCGTCGCATGCGGTGCGGCCAACGCAAAGTGAGCCCCTTCCGGCGTCAAGGTGGCGCCCAGGGCAGCAGGTGGACGCAAGTGCTGGTGTGCCATACGCGCCCCCCGGGGCTCAACCTTGCGTTGCGTGAACCAGCATGACGCAGGCCAAGGGTGGCAGGTGCACGCTGAGCGACTGGGATTGGC
>CAZGDZ010000222.1:0-4426 GCA_964524855.1 uncultured Macromonas sp. | reverse complement strand
CGTGCTGGCGCCCGGCATCGCCGCCGCCAGGGCGCTCCACCTTGATGACTTCGGCGCCCAGGGCGGCCAGGCAGCGGCCCACGTAAGGGCCGGCGAGGAAGTGGCTGTAGTCGATGACGCGAATGCCGGTCAGGGGCAGGGCTTGGGTCATGGTGTCCTCGTTCAGTAAGTGCCTGGGCGGCGGGGAACCATCAAACGGTGTTCGCCGCGCTGCACCACCTCGCCGTGCTGGTTGATCAGCTCGGACGGCAGGAACACGATGCCCCAGCCCGGGCGGCTTTTGCTGGCGCGCAGGCCGGTGATGCTGAACTTGACGTGCAGGACATCGTTGACCTTGATGGGCAACAGGAAGTCCCAGGTCCAGCCGAGCGACATGCCCGGCAGGAAGCGGTATTCGCTCTGTGTTTTCAGGCCGTCGGCAATCGACAAACCGAACAGACCGTGCGCCACGATGCAGCCAAAGTGGCTGGCGTTGGCGTAGGCCTCGTCCACGTGCACGGGGGTGTGGTCGCCCGTGAGGTCGGCGTAGGCCAGGATCCGTTCTTTGGTGACCGTGTAGCTGGGGCTGGTGCAGGTGTCGCCTTCGCGGGCGTCATCCCAGTATTTTTCGGGGGTGGTGTAAGACATGACTGAAGCAATCAGCTTGAGGGTTGCACTCGCGGCGGATCAGGCGCGGGGTTTGACGGCCAGGGCTTGAGCAACGCTGCCGGGTGCCGCCTGGATGAGTTCCACGGCCAAGCCATCAGGCAGTTGCAGCCAGTTGCGGCCTTGGGGCAGGGTGGTGACGCCCCACGACTCGGCCGCCTTCAGGGCGGCTTCCAGGTCATCGACCATCACGCCTAGGTGTGCCAGCCAGCCTGCGTCGTTGCTGGGGGGCGCCTCAAAGTCCGGGCAGGCCATCAACTGCATGCCGCCCAGCGTCCAGTACTGGCGCGGGTCGTCCGTGGGGCCATCGATTTCGCGCACGTCCATGCCCAGCACTTCGTAGAAGAACCGGATGTGCCAGTGGATGTCCTTGACGCGCACGGCCACATGTTCGACATAAGCCCTGGTGGGCGGTGTGAAGGGTTTGGATGCAGGGGTGTTCATGGTGGGTCTTTCAGTGGAGGGCGGTGTTCAGCGAGCGTTCGATGCCCTTGATGCAGGCCACCAGGGTCGCGTTGACGGGGGTGGGCACGCCGCAGCGCTGGCCCCAGCGCACCACCGCGCCGTTGATGAAATCGATTTCGGTCACCGAGCCTTTTTCCAGGCTTTGCAGCATCGAAGTCTTGAAGTCTTCAGGCAGGCCAGCGCTGGCTTTCAGCCAGGCAGCGCGGGGCTCGGTGAAGCTCAACTTCACGCCGCTGGCTGCGGCAACGTCCATTGCTTCCTGGACGGCGGAGATGGCCGTGGCTTCGATCTCGGGAATTCGGTAGAGCGGGCCATACGGCAGGCGAGTAATGCCGCTGACCGCGCCCGTGGATACGTTGATGAGCAGCTTGTCCCACATGGTGCCCACGATGTTGTCGCTCACTGTGGTGGTGAGGCCCGCCGCGTTGAAGGTGGCGGCAATGGCCTTGGCCCGGTCGCTCAGCGAACCATCCAGTTCGCCGATCAGGGTTTCTTTGCCAACGACCCCGCTGATGATGCGGCCCGGGCCCAGCATCACGCCACCCACATAGGTCTTGCCCGCCAACACATGTTCCCGGCCCACCATGTCCGCCAGGATGTCTTCGTGGCCCAGGCCGTTCTGAAGGGACAGCACCACGGTTTGCGGCCCCACCAGCGACAGCGACGTTTCCATGGCTTGCCGGGTGTGAAACGACTTGACCAGCACGATCACCAGATCCACCGGGCCCAGCCCCTGGGCGCTGGTGACCGCACGGGTGCGGACCCAACGCTCGCCTTCCGGTGTGCGCATGGCAAGCCCGTGCTGGTTGATCGCATCCACATGGGCTGGGTTGCGGTTGACCAACAGCACCTCGTTGCCAGCTTCAGCCAGCGTGCCACCGATGGCACAACCCAAGGCGCCCGCGCCTACCACTGCAATCTTCAAGATCGGTCTCCTGATTCTGTGTAGACGGATTGTGGGCAGACGGTGATATTTCGTCTATTCAATCCAAAAAATACATTACATTTCAAAAATCAATACTGATGCTGGCTCTATGGATCTGTACAACCTTGACGTCAAAACGTTGCGCCTGTTCGAGTTGCTCTACACCACGGGCAGCGTGACGCGCACGGCAGACATGCTGGGCTGCAGCCAGCCCACGGTGAGCATTGGTCTGGCGCGGCTGCGCAAGCAGTTCAACGACCCCTTGTTTGTGCGCACGGCGCTGACCATGCAGCCCACCCCCAAGGCCGACGCGTTGGTGGCCACGGTTCGTGAGGTGCTCGATGGTCTGCGGCGCTTGTCCGAGGCTGAGCAACGGTTCGAGCCCGCAGCGGCTGACCGGACCTTTCGCATCTTCATGACCGACGCGAGCCACATCACGCTGTTGCCGCAGTTGTTCACCCATGTGCGGGCGATCGCACCCAAAGTGAAGCTGGAGGCGGCCTCCATTGGCCCGCAGATGGTGAACGAACTGCAGTCAGGCGAGGGCGATCTCGCACTGGGACTGATTCCCGGCCTGGAGGCGGGCTTCTACCAGCAGGTGCTGTTTGAACAGAACTGGGTATGTCTGACCAATCCCCGGCATTCGCGCTTGAAGCGAGCTTTGACGTTGGACGTCTATGTCCAAGCAGACCATGTGGGCATCATTGCGGGTACGGGCCAATTGCTGCTGGAAGCGGCCCTGAGGCAGCACGGCATAGACCGCAAAGTGGCACTCAAACTGCCGGGCTTTCTGGGCCTGTCGGCCATCTTGCAGAGCACCGACATGGTGGCCACGTTGCCGCAGCACATTGGCGAGACCTTGGCCAGGTCTGCAGGATTGAAGGTGTGGCCATGCCCCATCCCCATACCGTCTTTCACCGTCAAGCAGCACTGGCATGCCCGTTACCACCATGACCCCGCCAACCGATGGCTGCGCAGCATGTGCGCGGAGTTGTTCCTGCGTTTGAAGCCCTAGGGCCAATCCTCAAACTCCGCTCCAACGAGGTTGACGCTTCTCTGAAAACGCGCGTGGTCCCTCAATGGCGTCAGCACTGTTGAGCATGCGTTGCGCTAGATCGTAGTTCTGGTGCATGGTGCTGGCCAAATCTGCCTGCGCCAGACTTTGCAGCATCACCTGCTTAGAGGCTTGGATAGCCAGTGGCGCGCAAGCCAGCACTTCGTCAGCAAGGGCCAGTGCACGGGTTCTGAGCAGCGCTGCAGGTACCACTTCGTTGATCAAACCCATGTCCAAGGCTTCCTGAGCAGATATGCGACTGCCCGTGAGGACGAGACGCATCGCATGCTTCATGGCAATTTGCCTGGGCAGGCGTTGCAGGAGTCCCCCCCCGAGTGCAGCCAAACCTACCCTTGGTTCGGGCAACCCAAACGCGGCATGTTCAGCTGCTATAGCCAGGTCACATGCAGCAAGTATCTCAACGCCGCCACCAAGACACAGTCCATTGACTTCGGCTATCACGGGCTTCCACAGATCGAAACGGTGGGTGATGCCTGCGAAGCCCGTGGCGGGTTTGTCATGGCAACCATCGGCCGCGAGCGCTTTCAGGTCTGTTCCAACACAGAAAGCCCTTTCGCCAGCTCCCGTCACTATTGCAACCCTCAAGTTCGTGTCCGCCGCGTAGCAATCGAAGGCATGCGATAGCTCGCGATGAGCCGCTGGATGAAGTGCATTGAGCACTTCTGGTCGGTTCAACGTCAGGATGAGCAGCGAACCTTGAATGTCGTATGTGCAGTAGCGGTAGGAGCTTGTATTCATGAAGAACGGGATGGTGCATATCACAGCACAGCGGGTGCTGCTACGCCCATCCTAGTAGTAGCTCTGTCCTTTGACCATCGAAAAAGACCAATACCTCGATTTGATCTTTTCAATGTTGACCAGACGAGTCGTTGAGCTGAGCTTCAAAAAGCGCGCCAATATTTGGAAATTCAATGCCATATATTCAATCATCGATATTTCCAAATTTTGGTAGAGGCCCTAGAGTCGCTTACGACTTCCGAAAAGTCGCTCATTCATTTAGGAGACATCATGCAAGACCTGTTCAAAAGAACGATCGCAGCCGTGGCATTGGCCGGCTTGGGCGCCGTCGCAGCACAAGCGCAACCGCTGCCCATCGTGGGGTTGGTGGAGCTTTCCGGGCCGGGCACCACAGCCGGTGTGAATTTTGACAACGGCGTGAAACTGGCCGTCAAGGAAATCAACGCCAGCGGGGGGATTTTGGGACGTCAGGTCAACTACGTTTCGTGGGACACCCAAACCCAACCAGGCGTGGCCAAAGCCCTGGCATCCAAAGCCATTGACCAGGGGGCTCCACTCGTGATTGGGCCGGTGTTTTC
>CAZGDZ010000221.1:0-4431 GCA_964524855.1 uncultured Macromonas sp. | reverse complement strand
CCATCCTTCGCGCGGCCAACAACGTCATCGGGCCCAACCCCAAGCTGTTCCCCAAAACGCTGTGGAGCGAACTGGGCGAAGGCGAACCGGTGCGGGTGCAGGCCTGCGACCACGAAGAACACGAAGCCGAGCGGGCGGTGGCTCGCATCCAGAGCATCCGCGCTGGCTCCACCGCAGCGGGCAGCACCGGTGCCAAATACAAGGCGTTCAAGGATTTCGCCATCCTCTACCGCGCCAACCACCAGGCCCGCGCACTGGAAACCGCCTTGCGCAAGGCACAAATCCCCTACAAAGTCTCAGGCGGCCAAAGCTTTTTCGATCGAGCTGAAATCAAAGACCTGTGCGCCTGGCTGCGCCTACTCGTCAACAACGACGACGATCCGGCGTTTTTGCGCGCCGTGACCACACCCAAGCGCGGCATTGGCCATCAGACGCTGGCCACCTTGGGCGCCTTCGCCACCCAGTACAAGGTCAGCCTGTTCGAGGCCTTGTTTTCCCACTCCTTGCCGGCCGCCCTGCCCTCGCGTGCGGTGCACGGCCTGCACGAGTTTGGACGCTACCTGAACGACCTGGAACACCGCGCCCGCCACACCAGCGGACACGAAGCAGCCAAAACCTTCCTCGCCGACTGGCTCAAAACCATCGGCTACGAACAGTACTTGCTGGACAGCGAAGAGAGCGACAAGGTCGCCGCCGCCCGCTGGAGCAACGTGATGGACTTTTGCGACTGGGTGGCGCAGCGCTGCGGCGGCCAGAGCGACGACACCGGCGGCATCACCACCGAGCGCGAACCCAAGACCATGCTGGAGGTGGCGCAGACCATCGCGCTGATTTCCACCATTTCGGAGCGCGAGCAGGACCAGGACGTGGTCACGCTGTCCACCCTGCACGCCTCCAAAGGCCTGGAATGGCCACACGTAGTACTGGCGGGCGTCAACGAAGGGCTGCTGCCCTTCCAACGCGACGACAGCCTCAACGACGAGGCCCTGGGCAAGCTGATCGAGGAAGAGCGCCGGCTGATGTACGTGGGCATCACCCGCGCGCAACACACCCTGGTGGTGAGCTGGCTCAAGCGCCGCAAAAAAGGGCGCGAACTGGTGCCCGGCAAGCCGAGCCGCTTCATCGCAGAAATGGCGCTGGACCAAACCACCGTCAAAGAAGACCCACGCGCCAAATTGCGGGCGCTGCGCGAAGAGTTCGCCCGCCGCGCCGGACAGACGCCGCCCGGCTGAAACGGTGGGACACAACTTGCCTGCTCAAGCTGCTTTTCTAAATTCGGCATTTCGTTTACCATACAGCACCTTCATTTATTTCAAATAACTGATCATGATTACTTTCATTTCGCGCAGGATGGCTGGGATTTGGGTGACGGCCGGCTTGTTGGCATTCGCCACGGCACCCGCCATGGCCCTGAACGCCCCGAAAGACAAACCAGTGCTGACGGTGAGCGGCAAGATCGGAGTCAAGAACCAAGGCGCGAACGCGGCCTGGGACATGGCCATGCTGCAAGCCCTGCCGCAAAAAACCTTCACCACCATGACCCCGTGGGAAAGTCAGCCCGTCAAGTTCAGCGGCCCGCTGCTGCGTGACGTGCTGGCCGCCGTCAAAGCCAGCGGCACCAACATCAAAGCCACCGCGCTGAACGACTACCGCATCAGCATTCCCAAGGCCGATGCGGACAATCAGGAGTTGATCATGGCCATCCGCATGAACGACCAGCCGATGTCGGTGCGGACCAAGGGCCCGATCTTCATCGTCTACAACTTCGACGGCAAGGCCGAGCTGAAGAACACCACCTACTACGAACGTTCGATCTGGCAACTCAAGTCGATCGAAGTCGAGTAATTCCCCTCGGCGTTTATGAAGCAGCAGAAAGACAGCCGCAGCTTCGTGCTGTGGTTGTCGTTGACCGTTCTGGGCCTGTCCGTGGGCTTGGCGGTAATGGCGGCGCTGTCGTTGCGTCAATCCGCGTCGGTGGAGGCTGCAGCACGCCTGCAGTCGGACTCCATCACCGCCCTGACCTTCCAGACCGAACGCGAATTTCTGCGCTTTCGCAATGAATTGAGGGTGGCCCTGCACACCCGTGAAGCGGCCGACTGGGATGCCGTCGCCGCCCGGTTTGACATTTTTGCCAGCCGCATCTACCTGATGCGCGACAACCCCAGCACCGCCAAACTGGCGCAGCGCAGCGAATACAACACCATGTTGCCCCGCCTGCAAGCGTTGGTGGAAGAGATCGACCCCCTGTTGCAGGCGCCGCAGCGGCATCGCGCGGCCCTGGAGGCCCACCTGGCCGACATGACCGACATGGGGCCTGACATGCAAGGTCTGTCGTTTGCGGCCAACAGCGTGGTCAGCATGCTGGTGGACCGGCAAGTGGAGGTGGTGCGCGACCAAAACCGCATGATTACCTGGCTGGTGGCGGTACAAGCCCTGGTGCTGGTGGCCGCCACGGCCGGTCTGGTCAACCGCAACCGGCGCTTGCAGCGCGAGCGTGAAGCGCTGGAGGCACTCAACATCGAATTGAGCGACGCGCGCGACGCCGCCGAAGCCGCCAACCGGGCCAAGGGCCAGTTCCTGGCCAACATGAGCCACGAGCTGCGCACCCCATTCAACGGCATGCTGGGGATGATCAGCATGCTGGAGGACAGCGACCTGAACGACAGCCAGCGCGACCAGCTGCAAACCGCCCGCGGTTCGGCCCAACACCTGCTGACGCTGCTCAACGACATCCTGGACATGTCGGCGCTGGACGCAGGCAAGATGAAGGTTCGCCCAGAACCGGTGGACCTGCCGCAGTTGGTCAGCGAAACCGTGGAATTGATGCAAGGGCAGGCCCAGCGCAAAGGGCTGCAGATGACGCTGGAGCTGGCCGAAGTGAAGGCACACTGGGTGGAAATCGATCCGACACGGATCAGGCAAATCCTGCTCAACCTGATCAGCAACGCCATCAAATTCACCGCTCAAGGGCAGGTCGTGGTGCGACTGGACAGCGATGCTCTGCCTGGCGCGGTGCGCTGGCGGGTGCTGGTGCGGGACACCGGCATGGGCATGGATGCAAGCACCCTGTCGCAACTGTTCCAGCGTTTTCACCAAGCCGACGATTCCGCCACCCGCCGTTTTGGCGGCACTGGCTTAGGCCTGGAAATTTCGCGCAGCCTGGCGCGCCTGATGAACGGCGACATCAGCGCCGAAAGCGAGCACGGTGTGGGCTCCAGCTTCACCCTGACGATCACCACCCCCACCTGCGAAGCCCCCGAGGGCAACACCGCGACCATCGCGTCAGCGGTGCTGTCACCCATGGTTCCCGCCACGATGGCGCCCCTCTCCAGCGACACAGAACCACCAGCCAAGCCAATGACTGCAACGGCTGCGCCAGCGGAAACGGTCGCCGGAGCATCGGCTACCAACCCAGATGCCGCATGGCAAGTGCTGGTGGCCGAAGACCACCCAGTGAACCGCAAATTCGTGGGCCTGATCCTCGAGAAACTGGGCCACCACGCCACCTTCGCCGAAAACGGGCTGGAAGCCTGGCAAGCCGCGTCAGAAGGCGACTACGACATTGTGCTGATGGACCTGCACATGCCGGAAATGGACGGTCTGGAAGCCGCCCAGCGGATCCGCGCACTGCCGGGCCGTCGAGGGCAGGTGCCCATCGTCGCGCTGACGGCCGATGTGATGAACGAGGCCCGCGATCGTGCCCGCGACGCTGGGATGAACGCCTACCTCTCCAAACCGGTGCAAAAACAGCAGTTGCAGGAAGTGATGGCGCACTGCGTGGCCACCGGTTGGGCCCACACTCACCAGCCCCAGTAAAGGCGCAGCGGCAGGTAGACCGCCATGCCGCAGACGATGGTGCCCAGCACCCCTCCGCGCCAGAAAAACCAGCCCGCACCGGCCGCCGCCGCGAACAAACGCGCGTCGCGCCAAGTCTGCACCAGCTCACCTTGGGTGGCCACCACCTCGGGAATCACCACCGCAGCCAACGCAGCGATGGGCGCGTATTGCAAGCCGCGCTCGGCCCAACAGGGCAGCTGCCACGGGCGGTTTGAGAAAAGGAAGAAGCCGCGCGTGACGAGCGTCACCACGGCCAGGGCGGCAATGGTCAACAGGGTCCAGGCGTCGGTATCAGCCATGGGGCGGCACCGGTTCACCGCGCAGCCAGCGGGGGCCGTGCGCTTCCAACACCAGGCACAGCGCGACCGCCGCCGCGATCGCCACCACGATGTTGAGCTTGAGCGGCAAAGCCCAGGCCGCCACCGCAGCCGCGCCCGCCACCCCGGCAGAGACCATGCGCAAGCGCGATGACGCCAGCGAACAGCCCACCCCCAACAACGCCAGAATGCCGGCAAACCCCAAACCCCAGTGAGTGGGGATGACGTTGGCCAAACCTATCCCCAACAAGCTGGCCCCCATCCAGGCGAAATAGTT
>CAZGDZ010000220.1:0-4432 GCA_964524855.1 uncultured Macromonas sp. | reverse complement strand
AGCTACCCCCCACCGAGAAGCCCTACGACAAAGCCGAAGGCGAACGCCGCGGCATCGTGATCGTCAATACCGGCGATGGCAAGGGCAAGAGCACGGCCGCCTTCGGCCTGGCG
Source organism: uncultured Macromonas sp. (assembly GCA_964524855.1). Taxonomy (GTDB): domain Bacteria; phylum Pseudomonadota; class Gammaproteobacteria; order Burkholderiales; family Burkholderiaceae_C; genus CAZGDZ01. Next base: position 4,319 of record CAZGDZ010000220.1, on the reverse strand, counting down.
CTGCGCGCCCATGGCCGCGGCAAGGCCGTGAAGATCTACCAGTTCATGAAGGTGCCGACGGCGCGCTTCGGTGAGCACCGCATGTTCGAGCAGATCGGCATCCCGATCGAAGGGCTGGGCGACGGTTTCAGCTGGAAGAGCCAGGACCTGGAGCGCTCGGCCCAGCTGGCGCGCGACGGCTGGGAGAAGGCCCGTGCCACCATCCTGGGCGGTGACCATTTCCTGGTGGTGCTGGACGAAATCACCTACCCGCTGATCTACGGCTGGCTGCCGCTGGACGGTGTGCTGCAAACCCTGCGCGAGCGGCCCAGCCATGTGCACGTCTGCCTGACCGGCCGCCGCTGCCCGCCCGAGATCGTGGAGCTGGCCGACACCGTGACCGAGATGACGCTGGTCAAGCACGCCTTCAAGGCGGGTATCCCAGCCCAGCGCGGCATCGAGGACTGACTAGTGGATCTGCTGGCGCTGCTGCGGCCCGAAGCCCCGGTCTTGGCTGGCGCGGTGTTGGTGGCGCTTGGGTGGGACCGCCTGTTTGGGGAGCCGCCCGCACGCTTGCACCCGGTGGTTGCGATGGGGCATTACCTCGGGGCGGTGGGGCGACAAGTGGCGCCAGCGGCGGGGGCCGTGTCTCGTCCTGCGGTGGAGTTCGGGCGCGGTGCGTTGGGCTGGTGTCTGGGGGCCGTGCTGGCGATGGGTCTGGCCTTGGCGGCAGCGGCAGTGGTGCAGGGTTTGAACGCCCTATGGCAAGTGCTGTTGCTGGGCTTGCTCCTCAAACCCTTGCTCGCCTGGCGCATGTTGCGCGACGAGGTGCAGGCGGTCGAATCGGCGCTGGCCGAGTCGCTGGAAGCCGGCCGTGCCCGGGTGGGCTGGCTGGTCAGCCGCGACGTCAGTGCCTTGAGCGAGTCGCAGGTGCGCGAGGCCGCCATTGCCACCCTGGCCGAAAACCTCAACGATTCGGTGGTGGCGCCGCTGTTTTGGTTCGCGCTGGCGGGCTTGCCGGGCGCAGCCTTGTACCGGTTCGCCAACACAGCCGATGCCATGTGGGGCTATCGCGGTGTGCGCCAAGGCCGCGACTGGACCTGGGCAGGCAAGTGGGCCGCGCGCGCGGACGATGCCTTGTCTTGGTTGCCTGCGCGCCTGACGGCCCTGCTACTTTTGCTGCCCAACCCGTGGCGCGGTGCAGCGGCCGTGCGGGCCAACGCCCGCCTCACGCCGTCGCCTAACGGTGGCTGGCCCATGGGGGCGCTGGCTGTGCGCCTGGGCGTTTGCTTGGGCAAGCCCGAGGTGTATGAGCTGAACTCACAAGCGCAATCGCCTCGGGCAGCGGACACGGCCCGGGCTTTGCGCCGTTGTGGGCGGGTGGTGGGCATCGTAGTTGGGCTGGCCATCGTGGTGCTCGCGTGGTGCGGCGCAAGCGCGGCGGGGGTTGTTGCATGACATCACCCCTCCACGGCGGCCCCGACGCGCAGGGCGCTGCGCGCTGGGATTTTTCCAGCAACGCCAATGCCTACGGGCCTTGCCCTGCCGCGCTGCGTGCGGTGCAACAAGCCGACGCGGAGCATTACCCCGACCCCAGCTACACCCAGTTGCGAGCCACGTTGGCAGCATTGCACCATGTGGAACCCGCCCGCGTGCTGCTCACCGCCAGCGCCAGCGAAGCCATCCAGCGGATCACTGCGGCACGGTGGCGGGCGGGTGACCGGCGTTTCTGGACGCCGACACACGCCTACGGCGACTACGCCCAGGCCGCGCAGGCTTGGGGTTTGGCGCGTGTTGCTGAGCCAGTGATGGCCGAACTGGCCTGGCTGTGTGATCCGGGGAGCCCCTTGGGGCAAGGCGAATCGCCTGAAGCCGTCAGTGCGTTGTTGAACGGCAAGCCTCGCACCATCGTGCTTGACTGCGCCTACGCACCACTGCGCCTGCGAGGGGGGAGTGCGTTGTCGGCAGCGCAACGCGACAGCGTCTGGCAACTCTGGTCGCCCAACAAGGCCCTGGGCTTGACTGGGGTGCGGGCCGCCTACCTGATTGCGCCGTTGGATGCGACACACGAGACCGCCGTTCTGGATGCGCTGGCTCCATCGTGGCCAGTTGGGGCGCATGGGGTGGCCATGCTGATGGCGTGGGCCGACCCCGCTGTGCAAGCCTGGGTGGCCGACAGCCTGACGCCATTGGCCAATGCGGCGCTCGTCCTGCGCGCGACCTTGCAGCGGCATGGCTGGACCTGTGCACCCAGTGATACCCCCTATCTTTGCGCTCGCCCGCCACACCCCATCGATGCCCAGCGGCTACGGGCGCATGGCCTCAAATTGCGCGATGCCACTTCGTTCGGCTTGCCGGGTTGGTGGCGCCTGAGCGCGCAACGGCCTGAGGCGCTGTCAGCGCTCGAAGCGGCTTTGTATGCCCAAACTTTCAAGGAACCCGCATGACCGCTACCTGCGTGATGGTGCTAGGCACCTCCAGCGGCGCTGGCAAAAGCTGGTTGACCACTGCGTTGTGTCGCCACTACGCCCGCCAGGGCCTCAAAGTCGCGCCCTTCAAGGCGCAGAACATGAGCAACAACGCCCGCGTCGTCGCCGGCTTGCCCACGGAGGGCGGCCGCGCCTGGGGCGAAATCGGCTCCGCCCAGTATTTCCAGGCCCTGGCCGCACGCGTCATGCCCGATGTGCGCATGAACCCCCTGCTGCTCAAACCCGAGGCTGACACCCGCAGCCAGGTCGTGCTGTTGGGGGAGGCCCACCCCGGCCTGTCGGCCATGCCCTGGCGCGGCCGCAGCGAACACGTCTGGCCCCAGATTCGCCAGTCGCTGGACGAACTGCGCGCCGAGCACGACGTGGTGGTGATCGAGGGCGCCGGGTCGCCGGCCGAAATCAACCTGCACGCCAGCGACATCGTCAACATGCGGGTGGCGCGCCACGCGCAGGCGCGCTGCTGGCTGGTCACCGACATCGACCGTGGCGGCGCCTTCGCCCACCTGTACGGCACCTGGGCCCTGTTGCCGCCCGAGGAGCAGCGCCTGTTCCAGGGCTTCGTGCTCAACAAGTTCCGGGGCGACGCCAGCCTGTTGGCCCCCGCCCCCCAGATGCTGCAAGACCTGACCGGCGTGCCCACCGTCGCGACGATTCCCATGCAGCGCGACCACGGTCTGCCCGAAGAAGACGGCGTGTTCGACGACCGCACCCACACCGCCGGCACGGTGCGGCTGACGGTGGCGGTGGTGGCCTACCCGCGCATCAGCAACCTGGACGAATTCCAGGCGCTGAAAAACGTGCCCGGTGTGCGCCTGCGCTGGGCCCGCAGCCCGGCGGACGTGGCCGACGCCGATTGGATCGTGCTGCCCGGCAGCAAACACACCAGCAGCGACATGGCCTGGCTGCGTGCCCAGGGCCTGGACCAAGCCGTGGTGGCCCATGCCGAGCAGGGTGGGGCGGTGCTGGGCATCTGCGGCGGGCTGCAAATGCTGGGCGAAGCCCTCATCGACACCGAGGGCGTCGAAGCCATCGCGGCCAGCAACGCCCCCGGCTTGGGCCTGCTGCCGCTGGTCACCGCCTTTGCCCGCGATAAAACGGTACAGCCCGCCCGGGCGCGCCTGTCGGTGCAGACTGGTCCCTGGGCCGCGCTGAACGGCGTGGAAGTAGGCGGTTACGAAATCCACCACGGCCAGACCGCGCTGCACCCCGCCATGGCCGCCAAGGGCGACGTGGCGCGCGAGGTCATGCCCGGCATCGCCTGGCAGAGCCCGGCAGGCAACGTGCTGGGCGTGTACCTGCACGGCCTGTTTGAAGACCCGGCCGTGGTGCGCGCCCTGTTCGGCGCCGCCGCCCCCACGCTAGACGCCGTGTTTGACCGCCTGGCCGACACGCTGGAAGCCCACACCGCACCCGGTGCGCTCGCCCAACTCATCCAACCCTGACCTTCCGAAAGCCCCGCCATGGCCTACACCGTGCCCACCGTCTCCGACCTGACCCAGCCCGCGCTGCTGCAGGCGTTGCAACATATCATCGACCAGAAAACCAAACCCCTGGGTGCGCTGGGTCGGCTCGAAACCCTGGCGGTGCAACTCGGCCTCATCTTGGGCACCGAACGGCCCGAACTGCAGGTGCCGCAACTGGTGGTGTTCGCCGCCGACCACGGCCTGGCGGCCCGGGGCGTGTCGGCCTATCCCAGCGACGTGACCTGGCAGATGGTGGAAAACTTCCTGGCGGGCGGCGCGGCGGTGAGCGTGTTGGCGCGCCAGCACGGCATCGGCCTGACGGTGATGGACTGCGGCGTGCGCCACGACTTTGCGCCCCGCCCGGGCCTGCGGCTGTGCAAGGTGGCCC
>CAZGDZ010000219.1:0-4434 GCA_964524855.1 uncultured Macromonas sp. | reverse complement strand
GCCACGGTGGCCAGCGTCACCTGCGTCATGGACGCCAGGCCAGTGAACGCGTGCATGATGCCCCACACCGTGCCGAACAAGCCGACATAGGGCGACACCGAGCCCACCGAGCCCAGGAACGACAGGTTTACTTCCAGCGCATCCACTTCGCGTTGGTAGCTGGCGCGCATGGCGCGTCGTGCGCCGTCCAGCAGGGCGTCCGGCTGGTTGATGCGGCGTTCCCGCAGTTTCTGGAATTCGCGCATGCCGCTGGCAAAAATGCGTTCCATGGGGCCGCCGTCGCGGGCGTTGCGGCTGGCGGCTTCGTACAGGTCGTTCAGGTTGGCACCCGACCAGAAATCGCGCTCGAACGCTTCGGTCAGCCGTTGCACCTGCTTGAGCGCGAACACCTTGCGGAAAATCGCGGCCCAACTGATGACGGACACCGTGATGAGCAACAGCACAACGGCCTGCACCACCCAACTGGCGTTGAGCATCAACTCGACAATGGAGAAATCGTGGGTCATGGTTGCAATGCGTGAAGAATCGCTTCGGGGATGCGTCCGGGTCGCAGCCGCGCTGCGTCCACCCAGCCTATGCGGATGCTGCCTTCGCACAGCCGCTGCGTGGGCTGCCCGGCTTCGGTCAGCCAAGCTTCCTGATGCAGTGTCATGGAGGCCTTGCCAAGTTCCGTGACGCGCGCACTGACATGTAACAGATCGTCGAGCCGGGCGGGGCGGTGGTAGCGCAATTCGGTGCCGGTGACCACAAACATGCCGCCCGTTTCATCGCGCAGGCGCTGCTGTTCCACCCCTAGGTGGCGCAGCCATTCGGTGCGGGCGCGTTCAAAAAACTTCAGGTAGTTGGCGTAGAACACGATGCCGCCGGCGTCCGTGTCTTCCCAGTACACCCGCAGGGGCCAGACGAACGCGTCGCCCGTCCCCACGAGTGGCTCAGGCCGAGGCATCGCCATTCTGGGGCGGTTCAACCACCGTTGCCGGAGCGCGCCGTGCCGGTCGCGCGTTACCGCGATGCTGGTCACGCTGCACTTCCAGTCCGCGCCATTGCGGGGCCAGCTCGTTCAGCACACCGTTGACGTACTTGTGTCCATCGGTGCCACCAAACGATTTGGCCAGCTCGATGCACTCGTTGATCACCACGCGCCACGGCACGTCCACACAGTGGCGGAATTCGTAAGCGCCGATCCACAGCACACCGCGTTCGATGGGTGAAATCTCGGCCAGCGAGCGGTCCAGCAGCGGGGTGATGGCGGCGTCCAGTTCCGCAGCTTCGGCAATGCAGCCGTGCAGCAGCGCATCGTAATGGGCGCTGTCGGCCTTGTGAAAGCCGCTCAGGTCGCGGGTGAACTGGTCGATGTCTTCGGCACCGTTCTGGCCCACCAGGTGCTGGTACAGCGCCTGCAAGGCGAATTCGCGCGCACGGGTGCGGGCCGATTTGTCGGAGGCTTTGCGCGGGCGCTCGGCGCCAGGGGGGGCGGGTTGGCTCATGAACCCTCCAAGCCCTGCAGCAGGCGCACCATCTCCACCGCCACCTGCGCCGCATCGCGGCCTTTTTCGTCTTGCCGCGCCACCGCTTGCGACAGGTTCTCCGTCGTCAGGATCGCATTGGCCACGGGGATGTGGTAGTCCAGCCCGACCCGGGTCACCCCGGCCGCCGACTCGTTGCACACCAGCTCGAAGTGGTAGGTCTCGCCACGGATGACGCAGCCCAACGCAATCAGTGCGTCGAACCGCTCGGTGTCGGCCATGGCTTGCAGGGCCAGCGACACCTCCAGCGCGCCGGGAACCTGCACATGTTCGATGTGGTCGTCGGCCACGCCCAATTGCAGCAGTTCGGCCCTACAGGCCTGCACCAGCGCATCGGTGATGCCCTGGTTGAACCGCGCTTGCACGATGCCGACGCGCAGCCCCGATCCGTTCAGCGCACCTGCGCTGCCTTTGTTGGCACCCAACATGTCAATTTCCTTCCGTTTTGCTCAAAAAACCGGTCACTTCCAGCCCGTAACCGGTCATGCTGGGCATGCGCCGAGGCGTGCCCAGCAGTTGCATCTTGTGCACTCCGCATTCACGCAGAATCTGCGCACCAATGCCGTAGGTGCGCAGGTCCATGCGGCCGCGTTCCGGCGCCTGGGCCGAACGCGCCGTGCCTTCGAACTGCGCCAGCAGCTGCTCGCCGCTTTCGCCGCAGTTCAGCAGCACCACCACGCCCCGGCCTTGATCGGCCATGTGGCGCAAGCTGGTTTCCAACGTCCACGAGTGCATGCTCCGGCCCACTTCCAGCGCGTCCAACACGCTCAGCGGTTCGTGTACCCGCACACTCACCGTGTCGGTCGCACTCCATTGGCCCTTCACCAGCGCCAGATGCACGGCGCCGCCGGTGTCATCGCGGAACGCGTGCGCTTGGAATTCGCCAAACGCCGTGTTCAAAGGGCGCGAACCGACGCGACGCACCAGACTTTCGGTGCGGCTGCGGTGTTCGGCGATGGTGCCGATCTTCAACCCGTGCTCGGCGGCAAACACCTGCAGGTCGGGCAGGCGGGCCATGGTGCCGTCGTCCTTCATGATCTCGCAGATCACGGCAGCGGGCGTGCAGCCGGCCATGGCGGCCAGGTCGCAGCCGGCTTCGGTGTGGCCCGCACGCATCAGCACGCCGCCATCCACCGCCTGCAGCGGAAAAATGTGGCCGGGCTGCACCAGGTCCGCCGCTTGTGCGTTCGTGGCCACCGCCACCTGCACCGTGCGGGCACGGTCGGCAGCCGAAATGCCGGTGGTCACGCCCTCGGCTGCCTCGATGGAGACGGTGAACGCCGTGCCCATTTTCGTGCCGTTGCGGGGCACCATCGGCGGCAGCTTCAGGCGCTCGCAGCGGTCTCGCGTCAGCGTCAGGCAGATCAGGCCGCGGCCAAAGCGCGCCATGAAGTTGATGGCTTCGGGCGTGACGTGGTCGGCGGCGAGCACCAAGTCGCCTTCGTTTTCGCGGTCCTCCTCGTCCACAAGGATGACGATCTTGCCGGCCTTCATGTCGGCCACGATGTCCTCGACCGGCGAAATCGGGACCAGAGCGTATTGGGGTGGGGTCATGGTTGGGGTTCCAGGGCGGGGCTCAAGCGGCCAAGCCGGCGGTTTCAGGGGCGACGGCGCGGGCGGTCAGCATCCGCTCCACGTAACGTGCGATCAGGTCGATTTCCAGGTTCACCGGGCTGCCCGCCTTCAACTGGCCCAGGGCGGTGTTGTCCACCGTGTGTGGGATCAGGTTGATGCTGCATTCGCAGCCCTCGGGCAGGTCTTGCACGCGGTTGACGGTCAGGCTCACGCCGTTGACGGTGATGGAGCCTTTGTAGGCCAAGTACTTGCCCAGCGCGGCGGGGGCGAGCACGCGCAACTCCCAGCTTTCGCCCACGCGGTCAAAGCGGGTGATCCGGCCGATGCCATCCACATGGCCCGACACGATGTGCCCGCCCAGGCGGTCGTGAGCGCGCAAGGCCTTTTCCAGGTTCACGGGGCCCAGTTGGTCGAGCCCTGCAGTCTTGTCTAGCGATTCGGCCGAAATGTCGATCGTGAATTGCCCGTTGGGGAGATCGAGCGTGGTCACGGTCATGCACGCGCCATTGAGCGCAATGCTGTCGCCCAGGCCGACGTCGTCGAGGTAGCCGGGCGGCGACGCCAGGGTGAGTCGCTTGCCGTGTTGAGAGGAAGAGCCAAGGGAGTGGACGGCGACGATGCGCCCCACGCCGGTGATGATGCCGGTGAACATCCCGCTATTGTCGCACTTCGTCAACCAAAGTCTTGAACTCGTCGATGTCTTCGAAACTGCGGTAGACGCTGGCGAAGCGGATGTAGGCCACCTTGTCCAGCCGCTTGAGCTCGCGCATCACCATCTCGCCCAGGCGGTGAGAAGGCACTTCCCGCTCGGGCAGGTTGAGCAGCTTTTCTTCAATGTGTTCGATGGCCGCGTCCACCTGCTCGGTGCTGACGGGCCGTTTGCGCAGGGCCAGCGCGAAGCTGGCGCGCAATTTTTGTGGGTCGTAGTCGATGCGCCGACCGTCTTTCTTCACCACCGCCGGGAAGGTCACTTCCGGCCGCTCGTAAGTGGTGAAGCGCTTGTCACAGGCCGCGCAACGGCGGCGGCGCCGAACGAAATGCCCTTCCTCTGCCACGCGGGTTTCCGCCACTTGGGTGTCGGGGTGACCGCAGAAAGGGCACTTCATTGGGGTGGCGGCGCCGCGTCGTCCGGTTTACTTGTAAACCGGGAAGCGGGCGGTCAGGGCGTTGACCTTGGCGCGCACTGCTTCAATGTTGGCGGCGTCGCGGGGGTTGTCCAGCACGTCGGCCACCAGGTTGGCGGTCAGGCGGGCTTCTTCGTCCTTGAAGCCGCGCGTCGTCATCGCCGGGGTGCCGATGCGGATGCCGCTGGTCACCATCGGTTTTTCCGGGT
>CAZGDZ010000218.1:1189-4442 GCA_964524855.1 uncultured Macromonas sp. | reverse complement strand
CACTGCGGCGCGGGCATCGCCTGGTACCAGAACGTGCCGGTGCTCAGTTACCTGGCACTGCGTGGCCGTTGCCACAACTGCCAAACCCCCATCGGTTTGCGCTACCCCTTGGTCGAAATCCTCACCGGTGCGTTGTTTGGCTGGGTGGCCCACCAGCATGGCGCCAGCGTGCCAACGCTGGCCTGGTTCGGTTTCGTGGCCGCCATCGTCGCGCTCGCCTTCATCGATTGGGACACCACGCTGCTGCCGGACGACATCACCCTGCCCCTGGTCTGGGCCGGGCTGATCGTGGCAGCCATAGGTTGGACTGCCGTGCCCCTCACCGACGCCCTGTGGGGCGCCGTCGGAGGCTACCTCTCGCTGTGGTCGGTGTACTGGGCCTTCAAGCTGCTGACCGGCAAGGAAGGCATGGGCTACGGCGACTTCAAGTTGTTTGCCGCACTGGGTGCCTGGTTCGGCTGGCAGGCGCTGGTCCCCATGATCCTCATGGCCTCGGTCATTGGCGCGGTCATTGGCATCGGCATGAAGTTCTCCAGCGGCTTGCGCGAAGGCGGCTACATCCCATTCGGTCCGTTCCTGGCGTTCGCCGGGCTGTTTGCTCTGGTGTTCGGCCCGCAAACGGTGCTCGCTTGGCTGGGGCTGGGCGCGTGACGGGCACCACCTCAGCGCACCCAGTGCCACGCCCGCCGCTGCGGCTGGGGCTCACTGGCGGCATCGGCAGCGGCAAAAGCACCGTGGCGACCCTTCTGCAAGGCTTGGGCGCCACCGTCATCGATGCCGACGCGGTGTCCCGCGCCGCCACCGCCTCCAGCGGATCGGCCATCGGCGCCCTGCGCGCCCACTTCGGATCCGACTTCATCACCCCCGACGGCGCGCTGGACCGCAACCGCATGCGCGCCCACGTGTTCGCCCGCCCCGAAGCGCGGCAGGCGCTCGAAGCCATCGTCCACCCCATCGTGCGCGCCGACATTGAGCGGCAATACCAAGCCACAACCACCGACTGCGCGGTGTTCGACATCCCCCTGCTGGTGGAATCGCCCGGCTGGCGCGAACGGCTCGACACCATCTGGGTGGTCGATTGCCAACCCGAAACCCAGGTGCGCCGCGTCATGCAGCGCAACGGTTGGCCCCGCGAGCAAGTCGAAGCAGTGTTGACTGCCCAGGCCACTCGGGCGCAACGCCTCGCTGTTGCCGACACCGTGATCGACAACGATGCGGTGACGCTGGACGACCTGTCACGCGCGGTTACACAGGCCTACAGCGAATTGCGCCACCGTTTCGGGCTATGATGAAATGGTGATTCTGTACGAATACCCCTTCAACGAACGCATCCGCACGTTCCTCCGTCTGGAACAGCTGTTCCGCCGTCTCAACGAACTGGTGGGCCGCAGCCATCCGCTGGATCACCACTTCGCCATCCAGACGCTGTTCGAGATCATGGACGTCGGCGCCCGCTCCGACCTCAAGTCCGAAATCCTCAAAGACCTCGACCGCCTGAAGCAGCAATACAACAGCTACCGGGGAAACCCGGCCATCTCCGAGGCAGCGCTGGACCAGTTCATCGCCCGCATCGACGTTTGCTTCAACGCCCTGCACGACGACAACGGCAAGGTCGGCCACGCGCTCACCGACAACGAATGGCTGATGGCCATCCGCAGCCGCATCTCGATTCCCGGTGGCACCTGCGAATTCGACCTCCCCGCCTACCACGACTGGCAACACCGCTCCGCCGAACTGCGGCAACGCGACTTGGCCGGTTGGGCCCATGAGCTGGCGGGCTTGTCCGGCCCCATCCAGTTGCTGATGGGCCTGCTGCGCGAATCGGGCGTGCCGCAGAAAGTGATGGCCGTGAACGGCCAGTACCAACAGAATTTACCCCAAGGGCGCACCTTCCAGTTGTTGCGACTGTGGGTGGACCCGGCACTGAACCTGGTGCCCGAGATCAGCGGCAACCGGCTGATGTTCTCGGTGCGGCTGCTGCAACGCAGCGAAGACGGCAGGTTCCAGCTCGCGGCCGACCAACAGGCCGAGTTGGAAGTGACCTTGTGCGCTTGACGCGCCGCCCCACCCCGCCCAAGGCCATGTCCGCTGACCACGCGCCGTCCTTCACCGCCAAAACGGTCATCTGCCCGTGCTGTGGTGGCCCCAGCTTGTACGCGCCCAGCAACTGCTACCGGCCGTTCTGCAGCGAACGTTGCAAGCAGATCGACATGGGTGCCTGGGCTGCCGAAGACTTTCGGGTGCCCACCAGCCCACCGCTGGACCCAGCAGGCCCAGACGCCGACTGGAAGCACTGAGCGCCGCAGGGCAGACAGCTAGCCATCGCGCCAAGGCGATCCGCCAGCGATGGCTCAAACCGTTGGGGGGCTTTCTTCCGCCAACCACTCCAACACCGGCACCGTGCCCGGCAGCACCGGCGCCACGTCCACCGGCAGGGTCTGCCAGACGCACTGCTGGCCCTCGTGCATCTGCAGGACGCCGGTCCAGTCAAACACCTTGCAGAAATTCAGCCGCACCAGCGCGTGGGGGTAATCCACCAGCTTCTCGCGCCACGGGTGCACCGCGCCCACCGTCACGCCAATTTCTTCCTGCAACTCGCGCCGCAAGGCCTCGGCCACGGTTTCGCCCAGCTCCACCTTGCCGCCCGGGAATTCCCAGTAGCCTTCGTACACCTTGCCCGGAGGCCGGCTGGTCAGCAAAAAACAACCCTGAGCATCGATCAGCACGCCCACCGCAACCTCCGTGACGGGGCGGTCAAGGCCTCCTTGGCGGGGACGATCGCCATCGGCCACCAACACGGAGGGAGGAGTGGAAGGCGCCAGCATGCTATCTACCCGCCGCCTTAAGCCTGGCTGGCGGCGGCCCGCTCGCCCGCGTAGTGCCGGGCAAACTGGTAAGCCACGCGCCCGCTGCGCGAGCCACGCTCCAGCGCCCACACCAGCGCCTGCGGCCGGGCCTGCTCAAACTCGGCCTCCGGCACGCCGTGGTGGCCCAGCCACTGGTAGGCCACGCTCAGGTACTCCTCTTGGCTGAACGGGTAAAAGCTCACCCACAAGCCAAAGCGCTCCGAGAGCGAAATCTTCTCTTCCACCGCCTCGCCGGGGTGCACCTCGCCGTCGGCGGTGTGGGTGTACGACAGGTTTTCCTTCATGTACTCCGGGAGCAGGTGGCGCCGGTTGCTGGTCGCATAGATCAGCACATTGGGCGTGGCCGCCGCCACCGAGCCATCCAGAATGGACTTAAGCGCCTTGTA
>CAZGDZ010000218.1:0-1179 GCA_964524855.1 uncultured Macromonas sp. | reverse complement strand
TCGCCGTCCTCGAAGCTCAGGTCGTCGCAGAACACCATGAACTTCTCGGGCCGGTCCGCCACCACATCCACGATGTCGGGCAGGTCCACCAGGTCGGCCTTGTCCACCTCGATCAAGCGCAGGCCCTGCGCCGCGTAGGCGTTCAGGCAGGCTTTGATGAGCGAGCTTTTGCCGGTGCCGCGCGCGCCGGTCAGCAGCACGTTGTTGGCCGGCAGGCCCTGCACAAAATGGGCCGTGTTGCGCTGGATCTTGTCCTTCTGGTCGTCGATTTCCTGCAGGTCGGCCAACGCCAGGGTAGCCACGTGCTTCACTGGCTCCAGCAGTCCATGTCCACCGCGCTTGCGGTAGCGGAAAGCCACCGAAGTGGCCCAATCGGGCGCCCCCAGGGGCTGCGGCAGCACCGACTCCCAGCGCGCCATCCGCGATTCGGCGCGTTGCAACAGGCGTTCAAAGGCTTCGTTCATCGGCGGCCTCGCGGGCTCAGGAGCGGTAATCGGCGTTGATGGTCACGTAGTCGTGGCTGAAGTCGCAGGTCCACACCGTGTCGGCCACCGCACCACGGTTCAGCCCGACGCGGATGGTGATTTCGGTTTGCGCCATCACCCGGGCGCCGTCTTCCTCGCGGTAGGCGGGGTGGCGGCCGCCCTGCGTCACCACGTGCACGTCGTCCAGGTGCAATTCGATCTTGTTCTGGTCCAGGTCGGCAATCCCAGCGTAGCCCACCGCCGCCAGGATGCGGCCCAGGTTCGGGTCGCTGGCGAAGAACGCGGTTTTCACCAGCGGCGAATGGGCGATGGCGTAGGCCACCTTCAGGCATTCGTCGGTGGTCTGGCCGCCCTCCACGCGCACGGCGATGAACTTGGTCGCGCCCTCGCCATCCCGCACGATGGCGTGGGCCAGGGTTTGCGCCACGCCGGCCAGGGCGGCCTGCAAGGCCTGGCCCTCGGCGCTGCCCAGGTCGGTGATTTCGGCGTGCGCCGCACGGCGCGTGGCCACCACCCCGAAAGAGTCGTAGGTGGAGGTGTCGCCGTCCACCGTCACCCGGTTGAATGACACATCGGCCAGTTGCTTGGCCAGCCCATTCAGCAGGCCCGGCGCCAGGTTCGCGTCGGTGGCCACAAAGCCCAGCATGGTCGCCATGTTGGGGCGGACCATGCCGGCGCCCTTGGCAATGCCGGT
>CAZGDZ010000217.1:0-4474 GCA_964524855.1 uncultured Macromonas sp. | reverse complement strand
CCGTAGTTGTTGCTGCAGTTGGTGGTGAGCACCGGCAGGCCGTAGGTGTGGTGCCAGGCGCGCACCAAGTGGTCAGACGCGGCTTTGCTGGCGCTGTAGGGGCTGTTGGGCTCGTAGGCGTTGGTTTCGGCAAACGGCGGATCGTCTTTGGCCAGGGTGCCGTAGACCTCGTCGGTGCTGACGTGCAGGAAGCGGAAGGCGGTTTTGTCGGCCTCGGGCAAGGCAGACCAGTAGGCGCGCACGGCTTCGAGCAGGCGGAAGGTGCCGACGATGTTGGTCTGGATGAAGTCTTCGGGGCCGTGGATGGAGCGGTCCACATGGCTTTCGGCGGCGAAGTTGAGCACGGCGCGCGGGCGGTGTTCGGCCAGCAGACGGTCCACCAGGGCACGGTCGCCGATGTCACCCCGTACGAAGGTGTGGCGGGCATCGCCCTGCAGGCTGGCCAAGTTTTCCAGGTTGCCAGCGTAGGTAAGCTTGTCGAGGTTGAGGACGGGTTCGTTGGACTGGGCCAGCCAGTCCAGCACGAAATTGCTGCCTATGAAGCCGGCGCCGCCGGTGACGAGAATCATCTGAATAAACCTCCGCTGTGCGCGATATGCCCCGCCAATTATCCGCGAGCAGACAAATGCAAACCTTCACGGCCACCGCCCCGGTGCGGCTTGGCCGACAATGGCCGGGTCGCCCATGCCGGGCGCCGCGTTATCTGCCCCACTGAAAGGATGGCTCGTGTCTGTTGTGTCTGAACTGAAACCCGCTTTTGAAGCCGCTGTGGCCGCCACCCAAGACCTGACCCAGCGCCCGAACAACCAGACGCTGCTGAAGCTGTATGCCTTGTACAAGCAGGCCACCGAGGGCGACAACGCCGCCACCAAACCCGGTTTCAGCGACCTGGTGGGCCGCGCCAAGTGGGACGCCTGGGCCGCCTTGAAGGGCACCGGCGCTGACGACGCGATGCAACGCTACATCGACATCGTGAACGAACTGGAATAAAGGGCAGCCTCAGAAGGCCGTCAGGCCGCCTCCACTTGCACCAAGCAGTCGTAAAAGGTGGGGGCACGACCCAAGTCGGTCAGGCGCTGGCTGGTGAGTTCGTTCACGTTGGTGCCGCTGAGCCCCAATTTACGCCACCAGATGCCCAGGCCGTTGACCACGCCTGGGCGGGCGCGTTCGGTGATGCGGGCGGTGCAGATGTAGATACCCCGGTCGTTGAAGACGCGCACCGGGCTGCCATCGACAATCTGGCGAGCTGCCGCGTCGCTGGGGTGAAGCTCCACCAGGGGTTCACCCTCCGCGTCGCGCAGGCTGCGCACGTTGACGAAGGTGGAGTTGAGAAAGTGGCGCGCGGGCGGTGAAATCATGGCCAGCGGGTAGCGCGGCTGGCTACCCAGCGGCTCGTGGTTGGGCAATACCTCAGGCAAGCCGTCCAGTCCCTGATCGGCCAGGCGCTGGCTGAACAGCTCGCACTTGCCCGACGGCGTGGGAAAACCGCCTTGGGCAAACGGGGCGGCAGGCAAGGGCAAGGTGACAAAACCTTGCGCCAGCAACGCATCAAAGTCCACTTCCGGGCCAAAGGCCTGGCGGCACAGGGCCAGGTCGTCGTCGGCAAAACAGGGCTCGTCGAACCCCAGCCGGGCCGCCAGTTCCCGGAACACCTGGGTGTTGGGCCTAGCCTGACCCAGGGGCGCCATAGCCGGGCGGTTCAACAGCACGTCGGTGTGGCCGTAGCTGGTGTGGATGTCCCAGTGCTCCAGCTGGGTGGTGGCGGGCAGCACGTAGTCGGCATGGTCGGCGGTGTCGGTCTGGAACTGCTCCAGAACCACGGTGAAGAGGTCGTCGCGCCGGAAACCCTGAACCACCTTACCCGAATCCGGCGCCACCGCCACCGGGTTGCTGTTGTACACGATGAGCGCTTCGATGCGCGGGCCGAACGTGAGCGAGGCCTCGCGCAGCAGGTCGTCACCGATGGTGCTCATGTTGATGACGCGGGGTTTGGGCGCACCGGACATGGCCAGCAAATCGGGCCGCTGCAGGGTGTGGCGCTGCACGGGGAACGCGCCAGAACTGCTGAGCAGCAAGCCCCCCGCCGGCTGCCGCCAGGCGCCAATGACGGCCGGCAGGCAGGCCACCGCACGCACCGCGTTGCCGCCCCCCCGGGTGCGCTGCATGCCGTAGTTGAGGCGAATGGCCACCGGTTCTTGCCGTTCGAAGCAGCGGCCAATGTCTTGTGCCAAAGCGTGAATTTGCGTCACTGGAATACCGCAAAAAGCAGCTGCTCGCTCGGGTGACCACTCCAGCGCACGCGCCTGCAACTGGGGCCAGCCCACGGTGTGCTGGGCGAGGTAGCCGTGGTCTGCCCAGCCTTGGCGGATGCACTCGTGCATGAGCGCGTAGGCCAGCGCGGCGTCGGTACCCGGCAGCAGGGCCAGGTGTTCATGGCACTTGTCGGCCGTTTCGCTGCGGCGGGGGTCGATGCAGACCAGCTTGGCACCATGGCGTTTGGCCCCTTG
The DNA here is from genome assembly GCA_964524855.1 of uncultured Macromonas sp. Taxonomy (GTDB): domain Bacteria; phylum Pseudomonadota; class Gammaproteobacteria; order Burkholderiales; family Burkholderiaceae_C; genus CAZGDZ01. The sequence continues at coordinate 1,967 of CAZGDZ010000217.1, read as the reverse complement.
TGCGTAGCGCCAAAAATGCAGGTTGCTGCCGATGGAGTTGCTGCCCCAGATGAGAATGAGGCGGGACTGCGCGAAATGCTCCACCCGCATGCCCTGCTTGGTGCCCAGCGTGTACTCCAGCGCAGCCGCGCCGGCCGAGGCGCAGATGGTGCGGTCCAGCAACGACGCACCGAGGCGATGGAAAAACCGCGCGGCCATGCTTTCGCCCTGCACCAGCCCCATGGTGCCCGCGTAGCTGTAGGGCAAGATGGCTTGCGGGTTGCGCGCGGCGATGGCTTGCAGGCGGGCGGCGATGTCGTTCAAGGCCTCGTCCCACGACACCGGCACGAACTGCCCGGCGCCTTTGGGCCCCACCCGCTTGAGCGGGGTGAGCAGGCGCTCGGGGTGGTGGGTGCGTTCGTGGTAGCGCGACACCTTGGTGCACAACACGCCGCCGGTCTGCGGGTGATCGGGGTTGCCCTGCACCCGCACGGCCACGCCGTCGCGCACGGTGGTGAGCAGTGAGCAGGTGTCGGGGCAGTCGTGCGGGCAGGCGCCCGTCACGGTGTGTTCAGCGATAGACATGGCCGCATTGTCGGGCAAGCCCGGGGGGCTGAACAACGGGCGGGCTTTTGGGTAACATGGGGCCATGAAACTGAACGACGCCATCGCGGCGCAGGCGGCCGAGCTGACACAGCTGCGGCGCGACCTGCACGCCCACCCCGAGTTGTGTTTTCAGGAAGTGCGCACCGCCGACCTGGTGGCCGCCAAGCTGGCCGAATGGGGCATAGAGGTGCACCGGGGCCTGGGCACCACCGGCTTGGTGGGAGTGGTGCACGGGCGCGACGGCGGCGCTTGCGGCCGGGGCGTGGGCCTGCGGGCCGACATGGACGCCCTGCCCATGACCGAGCTGAACACCTTTGCCCACGCCAGCCGCCACGCCGGGCGCATGCATGCCTGCGGGCACGACGGGCACACCGCCATCCTGCTGGCCACCGCGCAGCACCTGGCAAGCCACCGAAATTTTGACGGCACGGTGTACCTGATTTTCCAGCCCGCTGAAGAAGGCGGCGGCGGCGCGCGCGAAATGATCAAGGACGGGCTGTTCGAGCGCTTCCCGATGGAAGCGGTGTTCGGCATGCACAACTGGCCGGGCTACCCGGCGGGCAGTTTTGCCGTCAGCCCCGGGCCGGTAATGGCGTCGAGCAACGAGTTCAAGATCGTCATTCGCGGCAAAGGCAGCCACGCCGCTCTGCCCCACAACGGCATCGACCCGGTGCCGATTGCCTGCCAGATGGTGCAGGCGTTCCAAACCATCATCACCCGCAACAAAAAGCCGGTGGACGCGGGCGTGATCAGCGTGACGATGATCCACACCGGCGAGGCCACCAACGTGGTGCCCGACCATTGCGAAATCCAGGGCACGGTGCGCACCTTCACCCTGGAGGTGCTGGACCTGATCGAGCAGCGGATGCGCGACATTGCGTACCACACCTGCGCAGCCTTTGGCGCTACTTGCGAATTTGAGTTTGACCGCAACTACCCGCCCACGGTGAACAGCCCGGCCGAGGCCGAGTTTGCCCGCGAGGTGATGCGCCAGGTGGTGGGTGACGACGGCGTGCGGGTGCAGGAGCCCACCATGGGCGCCGAGGACTTTGCCTACATGCTGCAGGCCAAACCTGGGGCCTACCTGTTCATCGGCAATGGGGATGGAGCCCACCGCAGCCGCTACGAAGGTGGAGGCCACGACACAGGGCCGTGCACCTTGCACAACCCGCGCTACGACTTCAACGACGACCTGATCCCCCTGGGGGGCACCTATTGGGTGGAACTGGCCACGCGCTGGCTGGCGTCGGCAAAACGGTAATGGGCGATGGTCAACAGACCATCGAAAATCAGACTGTCCACCAACTCAAACGGCACCGTCATGCTGGGGGCCATCTTCCAGCCGGCGCCGCCGGTCATCACGCACACCGGGTCTTGGCCCG
>CAZGDZ010000216.1:0-4505 GCA_964524855.1 uncultured Macromonas sp. | reverse complement strand
GTACCTCTTTAATCATGCTGCGCACCTTGGTGACGGTCCCCCAGCGCAAGAATGCTGGTGTACCCGCGCGGCGCGGGCCCTTGAGGGCTTTGTGTCGGATTTCTTCAATGCCCCGACAACAATCTGGAATGCTCTAACCGCAAACCAGGCATCATCGGAGTTGCCAACAGGACTTGTAGGCGACAACCCCAGACAAGGATCAGGCAATCGAGTTAATACCGATTTGCCTGGAAATTCGCAGGGTGTTTTTGACTCTCTGAGTGGGGGGAAGTCCAGTCCAGGACCTAAAGGATCAAAGGTTGCTCCAAACGGTGTTCGTTGGCGACCTGGATCTGGTGATGGGCCGCGAGTCGATATTCCGGCAAATGGCACCAAACCTCATGAAACTATCCATTTCCCTCCGGAGAATTAAATGAGTGTGTTGTGTGATGCTGACTCGCTTGCCTTGTTTCAGAGGATGGTTGGCATGCGGTTGCTAGGGATCCGCGCCAGAAAGTATCCCGGCTACCTGGCTTATAGCGAAGTGCTCGCTGCTTTTGATGGAGGGAAGGTCCTGCTGATTGATCTTCGGGAGTTCTTGGTTGCTCCCAAATTTGAGGTTTTTGTAATAAACGCAAGCGTCGGGGATGTGCCTGAGCCCTCCTCGGAGTGGGACGCCTTTGATTTTGGCGATTTCATCGTCGCCGAGGTGAATTTGTTGCGCCGGGACGAGTGGATTGAGTTGCCCCCGAATAGCGAGGGCACTTGGCAAGCCGTAGACCCTCATGGGGTGCAAAAAGTCGGCGCAGGCCGTCATTCCGAAGCGGTCGATATTGGGGTTTGCCTCAGAAGCTCCCAGGGGGCCGAGCTAGCTATCCAGGCTGATACGTTTCCTTTGGTGTTGCAGCTTCAATACTCGGTTGCTTCATCTCCAGTGCCGCCTGCAAGTAAGGTTGCTATTGTTTGAGTAATTGGCGCAGTCTCGTGGGTCAACCAAGCGTATCAGCCACGACTTCGCGCAGTGCCTGGTGATCGGTCGCTGTGAGCGCCCCCATGGTGCGAATCACCAGCCCTTGCTCAATGGTCGTAAAAACTGGTTTGAGCACGGACGTTTTGATGAGCCCGGCTGCTTGCCAGTTGGCAATCATGGCTTCGCCATAAGCCAGAGGCTGGCGCACCTGGCTGGTGATCGCCATGATCACGATATCGGGCCTGTTGGTGTTGTAGCCGTGGCTTGAGACCACAACAGCCGGGCGCTTCTTGGTGCCTGATTGGTCAGTGAATGGAAACGGCACGAGCACCACATCCCCGAAGCTGAATCTTGAAAGTGCGGCCATCGATCACATCCGGTCGTAAGCGGCGTCTTCGTCGTTGTCCCACACGCCAGCGAAGCTGGCTTCGCTGGCCTTTGTTGCCGACTGAGTCAGGCGCTGGTCTTCCTCTCGCGCCTCCTTTGCACGCAAGAAATCGACAAAGTCTTCGACCTCGGCCATGCGCTGGGGCGGAAGCTGCTTGATCTTCTCGATCAAAACCTGTTCGGTGACGGTCATGAAATGGACTCCTTCGGGTTCTCTCTTTAGCCGCTGATCAGTGGCCCGCTTGGGCCAGCACGGTTTGCAGCATCTCGCTCACAAACCGCTGGCGCGCCTTGGGTAACTGCGCCACCGCTTCCATCTGTTGTTGCCACTTTGGCGTTGGTCCTCGCTTGCCTTTGCCGCTGGCCTGCGCATCAGCGCCGAACAACTCATCGAGCGACACCGACAAGGTGCGCGCCACTACGGGCAGCGCTGACACCGGAATGCGCCTGCGCCCAACCTCATAGGACTGCAAGGTTTGCTGAGACACGCCCAGTGCCTCGGCCAACTGTACTTGGGTCACGTTGTTGGCGCGGCGCAAGGTGGCGATGCGCTCGCCCAGCGTGACGAAGAAGGAGCGCTCTTCAGTGCTGATGGTCATGGTGGCTGTCTGGGGATCGTGCAGGTTGACAGCCATGAAGATAAACCTCTGTTTGACGAAACGAGGTTGATGTTACTTCAAAACGAAGTACACTGAAATGAAGTTATTTAATTCTTCACCACTTCGCGGCGAAAGTCCCTTTGCCGCAGTCGGAAAAGGCGCAACTCATGGCACGCATTCCAGAAAGCGAAATCAACCGTCTCAAAGACGAGGTGAGCGTGGAGCGCCTGGTGGGGGCGTCGGGCGTGGCGTTGAAGAAGTCGGGCAAGGATTGGCTGGGGCGGTGCCCGTTCCATGAAGACGAGACGGCCAGCCTGGTGGTGACACCTGGCAAGAACTTGTGGCACTGCTTTGGGTGTGGTGCGGCGGGTGGCCCGATTGACTGGGTGATGAAGAGCCGGGGCGTGTCGTTCAGGCATGCGGTGGAGTTGCTGCGTGAAGGAATGGCTGGTGGACTTCCTTCTTTAGCGGCTAAAGAAGTGGCCTTACCTGTGGCTGACGGCACACCCAAGCGTGTGCGGGTCTTGCCCCCGCCAGTGGCCATGGATGCTGACGATGCGGCGCTGCTGGGCCAGGTGGCGGACTACTACCACGCGACCGTGAAGCAGGCGCCCGAGGCGCTGGCCTATCTGGAGTCACGCTGCATCACGGGCAACGCGGCGATGGAAGCCATCGACACCTTCAAGCTGGGCTTTGCTAACCGCACGCTGGGGCTGCGGCTGCCAGAGAAGAGCCGCAAGGCGGGTGCCGAGATCCGCACGCGGCTGGAGCGCCTGGGCGTGTACCGTGAGAGCGGCCATGAACACTTGAACGGCAGCCTGGTTATTCCTTTGTTCGATGCTGTGGGCCAGGTGGTGAACCTGTACGGGCGCAAGGTGAACAACGCCTTGCGGGCGGGCACGCCGATGCATCTGTATTTGCCGGGGCCGCGGCGTGGCCTGTTCAACCGTGCTGCGCTGGTTGCCGGGGCTTGCGAAGAGTTGATCGTGTGCGAAGCCTTGATCGATGCCTTGACCTTCTGGTGCGCGGGGCTGCGCAACGTGACGAGCGCCTATGGCATCGAGGGCGTGACGGATGAGTTGATTGAGGCCATTCAAGTGGCAGGCATCCGGCGTGTGCTGATCGCGTTCGACCGTGACGAGGCGGGTGAGCGTGGCGCGGCCAAGCTGGCCGACAGGCTGATGGGGCTGGGCATCGACTGCTTCCGGGTGGTGTTCCCCAAGGGCATGGACGCCAACGACTACGCGGCCAAGGTGCAGCCAGCGGCCAAGTCGCTGGGGCTGCTGGTGCGCAAGGCTGAATGGATGGGTAAAGGGATGGGCAAGGGCCAGGCACCCGAACGTGAGCACTTCGGTCATGCGGTGGAGCCCGAGGTGATCGCAGCTTGCGACCACCTGCCGCCCGCTTCTTCTTTAGCCGCTAAAGAAGAAAAGCCGCCTGCTGCGGCCTCCACCGATGCGCCAGCCGACGTGCCTACCTTGCCCGCTGCGGCGATGCCCAGCGCCCCGCAGGCGGATGCGCCCGCGCAGGTCAACGAACGCGAGGTGGTCTTGAGCTTCGGCGAAGGCCAGGCGCTGCGCCGCTGGCGCGTGCGCGGCTTGCCGCGCAACCTGGCGGTGGGCGTGCTCAAGGTCAACGTGATGGCCAGTCTGGAAGATGGGCGCTTCCATGTGGACACGCTGGACCTGTACGCGGCGCGGGCGCGTGCTGTGTTCGTGCAGCAGGCATCGGGTGAGCTGGGCATTCAAGACGGCGTGCTCAAGGCTGACCTGGGGCGGGTGCTGCTCAAACTCGAAGCCTTGCAGGACGAGGCGATCAGCGAGGCCCTGGCACCGAAGGAGCCACCCACGCCGGGCATGAACGAAGCCGAGCGGCAAGCGGCCTTGGCGCTGTTGCAGGCACCGGACCTGATGGGCCGCATCGTGGCCGACTTCGATGCCTGCGGCGTGGTGGGCGAGCGCACGAACAAGCTGGTGGGCTACCTGGCCGCCGTCTCTCGCTTGCTGGATCGGCCCTTGGCTGTGGTGATTCAAAGCAGCAGCGCGGCGGGTAAATCCAGCCTGATGGACGCGGTGCTGGCCTTCGTGCCGGAGGAGGCGCGCACCAAGTACAGCGCCATGACGGGGCAAAGCCTCTTCTACATGGGCCAGACCAGTCTGAAACACCGCATCCTGGCCATTGCCGAGGAAGAAGGCGCCAGCCGCGCCAGCTACGCCATGAAGCTGCTGCAAAGCGAGGGTGAGTTGACCATCGCCAGCACGGGCAGCGATCCCAAGACGGGCAACCTCATCACGCAGGAATACCGGGTCGAAGGCCCGACCATGTTGATGATGACGACCACGGCCATCGACCTGGACGAAGAACTATTGAACCGCTGCCTGGTGCTCACGGTGGACGAAGAGCGCGAGCAGACGCGGCGCATCCACGCCTTGCAGCGCGAGAAGCGCACGCTGGCAGGCCTGGCCAGGCGCGAGGCCAAGGGCGTGATCCTGGCCACGCACCAGAACGCCCAGCGGCTCTTGCGGCCCCTGGCGGTGGTCAACCCGTATGCCGAGCAGTTGACCTTCCTG
>CAZGDZ010000215.1:0-4529 GCA_964524855.1 uncultured Macromonas sp. | reverse complement strand
GAGGTCGGCCGCGAGCCCGTGCTGATCGGCCCCGACGGCCAGGGCGCCAGCCTGGAAGTGGGCGAAGTCAGCATCATCGCCGATGACGAGACCAACACCCTGCTGGTGATGGCCACGCCCAGCGATTACGAGAAGGTCCTGCTGGCGATCAAGCGCCTCGACGTGCTGTCGCTGCAGGTGCTGGTGGAAGCCACCATCGTCGAGGTCGCCCTGGAGGACGAGCTGCGCTATGGCCTGCAGTGGTTCTTCAAGAGTTCGGCGGGTGACAAGAACGTCCGCGGCACCCTGGGGCGGTTTCCCCTGGTCACGCCGGGCGATTTGAGCCCCACGGGCTCGCTGAGCGTGTTCGATGCAGCCGGTGCCCGGGTGCTGCTCGATCTGCTGGCTACCGACTCGAAGATCAACGTGATCTCCTCACCGACCCTGATGGTGCTGGACAACCGTGCCGCGACCATCCGCGTCGGTGATCGAGTGCCGATCCGCACCTCGGAAACCACCAATACCGGCGGGGCAGTCACCGACCCCGATACCGGTGTTTCCTCGCTGGTCACCAGCACCATCCAGTACCAGGACACCGGTGTGTTGCTGGAGGTCAAACCGCGGATCAACGCTGGCGGCATGATTTCCCTGGAGATCACCCAGGAGGTCAACGATGTCAAGCCGACCACCACCTCCGGCATCGACTCGCCAACCATCACCCAGCGCCGCATCAATACCAATGTGGCGGTACAGAGTGGCGAGACCCTGGTTCTCGGCGGGCTGATCCTGGAAAACAACAGCCGTAGCGCCGAGGGCCTGCCCTACCTGCGCAACATCCCCTTCCTCGGCTGGGCCTTTGGCAGCCAGGGCAAGTCGCTTAGGCGCACCGAGCTGGTGGTGCTGATCACCCCTACGGCGGTGGCGAGTATCAATGAAGCCAACGACGTCACCCAGGAGTACCGCAACAAGCTAAAGGGCGTGACCTTGCCGCAGGATGCCTGGCAGACGCAGGGGCGCCAGTTCGAATAGGGGTTGGGCGTAGTGGTCTACTGGTCCCGGACACTGATTTAGACAGCAACCCGCATCGCCTGCCACGCATTGCCTACTGTGCGGGTTGTACCGCCCTACATGGCTGCGCGGCCCGATCCACGGATGTGTTGCGTGATTGCGCAGCTTACGCCGATCAGTCCCCTCGCCCCTCCGGGGAGAGGGTTAGGGAGAGGGGATAAACGTAGGCGCTTCCGCCGTTTACCGCGACTCGCGCGACCTGTTTCGCACACCGTGGTTGCCTGTTCTTAGCCTGTAGGGCGGGTGCAAGCCGCATCGCCACCACGCCTTGCCTACCGCGCGGGTTGCACCCGCCCTACGTGGCTACTAAGCCAAATACGCCAGGCACCCACTCCCGTTTCCCGCCATTCGCCATCACCCGTTATCGGCGTCTGTGTCGTCGACTGTACAGTCGCAACTACCCTTGTAGGCGATCAAGTCATTGATATCAATGGAGTTCGTCCTCAGTACCCGGCCAGATTCAGGGAATGCTGTCAATCTGCCTTAACAATCCCCTCCGCAATTGCCTCACCGGCGGCGCAATAGCGCCTTGACTTGTCTGTTCGCGATAAATAAATCGATATAAAACATGCAGTTATATCTTTGGCATGGAAGTTGACTGCCTAAGCGGCGAGGAGAGTCGGCTGTCCTCCGGAGAGGGATTTCGATGGCGTGGTGAGGCTAGATTAAAAACTATCGGGGTCCGCTAGCAACCTGCACAAAGGCACAGCGTCCCAGTCGGCTAAGGGCAAGCCCCGGCGCCGGCGTTATTCCATGCGCTATGGCTGGGCGTCTGAACACCGTATCTCGTCGACACTCGAGCGGCGGTGAAGGAGCAGACAGATGAACACGAAACACTTGATGAAGAAGCTGCCGAGTTGTCTACTCGGGGCGATCTTAGCGGCTGGCATCGCCAGCACGACACTGGTTAACGCCATCGACGGCAACCCGCCCGGGTTGTTTGAGCTGGAGGGTAATGTTACCGATGAGGCCTTCGACGCGGGCTTTCCCTATACGGCTGGTGATGACTGGGAGTCGCTATTTGACGGTAGCAACAACGGCTCACCGCTAGCTACAACGGAGGATGAAGACCCCGACAGCTCTACCTTCGAAACGCTTATCGTGTCCGACCCTGCCCCGAAATCAATCTTCACTCAGGGCGGATCCAAGGACGTCAGCGACGTCAGCGACTGGAAACATACCGATGGCTCGGTACCAGACAAGGACAACATCACCCATGCCTACGCGGCGGCCTATATCAACCCTAATGATATTGCCGGCACGATGCATAAGGCGGGCGATATGATGATTTACTTTGGCCTGGATCGGTTTGCCAATAACGGCGATGCCTTCGCCGGCTTCTGGTTCTTCCAAAATGAGGTCAAAGCGGGTCCCAATGGCACTTTCGTCGACAGTGCGGGTAATCCTGCCGTTCACGTGGCCATGCAGGCTGACCTGGCAAATCCGGGTAAGTTCCTGCCAGGCGACATGTTTGTCAACGTCGAGTACCCTCAGGCCAGCGGTGCGGTTCCTATCATCAGGGTCTACCAGTGGGATCCGCTTGACGCCGATGGAGACGGCAACGCCGACCCCGACGAGAAAGGCGGCAAGTTCAGCCCGCTGGATCTCGTGATTAAGTCTTCGGATGCCGAATGCGATCAGATGGGCAACAAGCTGGCTTGCGCCATCTCCAACTTGGAACCTAAACCTGAGCCAAGCTGGGGTTATACGCCGAAGTCCGGTAGCGGCCTGCCCTTCGAGAGCTTCTTCGAGGGCGGCATCAACGTCACCCAGTTGCTGGGTAGTACCCCCTGCTTCGCTTCGTTCCTGGCCGAAACCCGCTCCTCCTCCTCGCAAACCGCGCAGTTGAAGGACTTTGTGCTGGCCAGCTTCCCGGTCTGCGGGATCGATGTAGAGAAGGAGTGTTCAGCCGCTGTGGTGACAACCGAAGAAGGTGGTACCGATGTCAAAGTCAGCTTCTTTGGCACTGTGGAGAACGATGGGGCTGGTTCCTATACCGCCTACCTGAAAGACAGTGAGATGGATGCAGAGATCACCGACGTCTGCCTCTATGTTGAACAGGTAATTGGCGGTGAAACGGTACCTGTACCCTGTGGCCAAGGTGGGGCAACGACTGTTAACCCGACCCTGCAAGCTGATGGAAGCGCGTTTTTCCCACTGGCCGGCAATGAAAAGTTGCGGTTCGAGGGGGAATATATAGTCGATGGTTTGCCAAGTGAACTTACGCTCAGCGACACGGTGACAGCCTTGGCATTCGCTGACGCTGATGATGTCCCTCTCCCAGGTGAAGCCGAAGAGCAGGACTATGTGGACTTGAGCCTTGTCGATGATGAGTCTACGGCAACGTGCTCATACGCTGTTGATCCGGAGTTGAAGGTGACCAAGAAATGCACCGTCGCCTTCATCGGCGGCAACTCCGCCACGCTGACGATCGAGGGTACTGTGGCAAACACCGGCGATGTGCCGTTGAGCAACCTACGTGTCTGGGACACTGACTTTGAAGACGATTTGGTGCTGAAGGTGGACGGTGTCGTTGTGGATAGTCTCGAACCCGACGAGATTGGCATGTATGAATTGGTCGTGCCCAACGTGCCTTACGACAGTGCGCTTCTAGGCAAGAGCGTGGAGGATCTTGGCGGTGGTTTGTTCAAAGTGACCCTGACGCACAGTGACACCGTAAACGCCGAGGGTGTCGTGTTGGCTAGTGATGGGGTAACGCAATTGGACACTACGGATAGTTCCGGCACCAGCTTGGAGTGCAGTGACGACTTTACCCGTGGCATCAAAGTCGAGAAGGTTTGCAATGATGTCGTCCTGGAGCCCAATGAGGATGGCCGTTTGGTCGTCAAGGTGAAGGTCACTGCAACAGTGACCAACATCGGCGAGGAGGACCTGAGTGGAATCGTCCTGAGCGACGATCCGGCAGTGGCATTCGTCGGTGCTCCGACTGAGCTGGCGGCTGGGGCTGATCCGGTCCCGGTCGAAGGGACCTACTATCCAGAGTCGGAAGCAGTCCTGACCGACCTTACCTCGCTGACCTTCCCCGACACGGCAAGCGTGAGTGCCAACGGCGTATTTAGCGCGGCAGCAATGTCGGATGATTCCGAGGAGGTCAATTGCGCCCTGTGTCCGATAGAGTGAGTCGACTAATGCGCGGCGGTACGTAGTCGAGCATTGCCGTTACAAGACAAGGCGATGGGGAGCAATCTCAATCGCCTTTTCTATTGCGCTATGGTTACGGCGGGCTTGGTTCAGTGCTTGCCCTTGCCACCACCGCCACCGCTGCCACCGGTACTGCTATCGCTGGATTGCAGGCTGATGGTGACCATGGCGCTGGCGGTACTCTGACCGTCGCTGATGCTGTAGCCGAACTGGTCGCCGGTTTTGAAGCTTTTGGCCGGGGTGTAGGTCAGGGTGCCGTTGCCGTTCAGCTTGACTGAGCCCTTGGCGCCCTGGCTGAAGGCGACGATGGTCAGGCTATC
>CAZGDZ010000214.1:0-4558 GCA_964524855.1 uncultured Macromonas sp. | reverse complement strand
ATGTAACCGAACGAGGTCGCGAAAATGATTTTGTTGCCCTGCTGCGCCAGATCGCGGATCACGCGCTCGGCATCAGCACCCTCGGGCACGCTTTCCACGAAGGTGGTTTGCAGGTCAGCGCCGAACTTGGCTTCGGCAGCCTTGCGGCCCAGGTCGTGGGCGAACGACCAGCCCGCGTCGCCCACCGGGCCGACGTAGATCCAAGCAGCCTTCAGCGGCTCGGCCTTGGGCGCCTCGGTCACGGGCGCCGGCGCCGGCGCCTCCTCCTTCTTGCCGCAACCCATCAGGGCTGCAGAAGCCACCACGCTCAGCGCGGCTGCCTTGAGCCACACGCGTTTCTGAATGTCAATCATCTCAACTCCTTGGTACAAGCTATGGTTCACTGAAAACGACAGAAATTATGCGGCCAACTGGGCCACTGCGGTTCAAGCCCCCGGATAGAACGGTTTGCCGATGGACTGGGGCATGTTGGTGCGAATCCACATGGGGTTGCGCGAAATGAGCACCAGCACCACCACGGTGGCCAGGTAAGGCATCATCGTCAACACTTGGCTGGGCACATTCACGCCCATGCCTTGCAAGTGGAACTGCACCATCGTCAGCCCGCCGAACAAGTACGCCCCAAGCAATACACGTGCCGGGCGCCAGGTGGCAAAGGTGGTCAGGGCCAGGGCAATCCAGCCCTTGCCGGCGATCATGCCTTCCACCCACAACGGCGTGTAAACGGTGGACACATAGGCCCCAGCCAAGCCGCACAGCGCACCGCCGGCCACCACCGCCAACAAACGAATGCGGCGCACCGGGTAGCCCAGGGCATGGGCAGACTCCGGGCTTTCGCCCACGCTGCGCAGCACCAGGCCGGCTCGCGTTCGGTAAAAGAACCAGATCAACGCCAGCGTGAGGAACACGGCGAAATACACCATCGCGTGCTGGCGAAACAATGCCGGCCCGATGAAGGGGATGTCTGCCAGGAAAGGCACGGCCGACATGCCCTGGTCCGGCAATTTGGCCTGGGTGTACGGGATGCCGGCGAACGCCGCAAACCCAGCCCCGAACAGGCTGAGTGCCAAGCCTGTGGCGTACTGGTTGGTGTTGAGCCAGATCACCAACCAACCGAACACCAGCGACAACAGCGCCCCAGCCCCCAAACCGGCCAGAAAACCCCAGCCGGTGGCACCGAAATGCACCACCGCCGCAAAACCGGCCAGCGCACCGCACAGCATCAGGCCTTCGGCCCCCAGGTTCACAATGCCCGCCTTTTCGTTGATCAGCAGACCCAGCGCGGCAATGGCCAGCACCGTGCCCGCATTCAGCGAGGCGGCAATCAGCAGGGCGGTCGATTCCATCAGGACTTCCTCCACTTCAGGCGATAGGCAATCAGCGTGTCGCAGGCCAGCAGCGCAAACAGCAACACGCCTTGAAACACGCCCGTGATGGCCTTGGGCAAACCAAGGCGCGACTGCGCCAATTCACCGCCGATGTAGAACATGCTCATGAGGATGGCCGAAAACACGATACCCACCGGGTGCAGGCGCCCAACAAACGCCACGATGATGGCGGCGAACCCATAACCCACCGGCACGTGCGGGGTGAGCTGCCCAATGGGACCTGCCACTTCCAGCGCTCCGGCCAAGCCGGCCATGGCGCCCGAAAACAGCAGCGCAATCCACAGCGCGCGGCGCGACGAGAACCCTGCGTAACGCGCCGCTGCAGGTGCCAGCCCACCCACCTGTTGGGCAAAGCCTGAATAGGTGCGGGCCAGGTACAGCCACACGCCGGCCACACCCACCAAGGCCAGCACCAGCCCGATGTTCAATCGGGAACCGGTGAACAGGCGAGGCACTTGGGCCGCTTTCTCAAAGGTCTGGGTTTGCGGGAAGTTGAAACCCATCGGGTCTTTCCACGGGCCGTAAACCAGGTAGTTCAGCACCTGCACCGCCACGTACACCAGCATCAGGCTGACCAAAATCTCGTTGGCATTGAAGCGGTCGCGCAACAAGGCCGTCACACTGGCCCACAGCATGCCACCCAACACCCCGGCGGCCAGCACCGCCCACATGATCCAGGGGCCGGTGGTCTTGTCTGCCATCAATGCCACGCCACCGGCAAACACCGCGCCAATGACGAACTGCCCTTCGGCGCCAATGTTCCAGACGTTGGACCGGAAGCACACCGCCAGCCCCAGCCCGATGAGCAGCAGCGGCGTGGCCTTGACCATGAGCTCGCCCACGGCGTACCAAGACTTGACCGGCTCCACGAAAAACACCTGCAGGCCGCGCACCGGGTCTTTGCCCAGCAAGACAAACAAGCCGATGCCGATGATCACCGTCAACGCCAGCGCCAGCAAGGGCGAGGCGTAACTCCACGCCTGCGACGGCTGTGGGCGAACTTCAAGCTTGAGCATGGACGCCCTCCTGAACGGCAGGCTGCCACAGCCCTGACATCCATTCCCCAATGCGTTCCACCGTGGCGTCGGTGCGCATCACGCTGGGGGACAGGCGCCCCTTGGCGATCACATGCAGGCGGTCACAAATCTCAAACAATTCGTCCAACTCCTCACTCACCACCAGCACCGCGCAACCAGCGTCGCGCAGGGCCAAAATTTCACCCCGAATCTGGGCCGAAGCGCCCACGTCCACACCCCAGGTGGGCTGGCTGACGATGAGCAACTTGGGCTTGGCCTCGATTTCACGGCCCACGATGAACTTCTGCAGGTTGCCGCCCGACAGGGACTTGGCCGCCGCGCCCGGCCCGTTGGCCTTGACCTGGTAGCGCGCGATGATGTCGCGCGCCTGGGTGTTGAGTTGCCCGAGCTTGAGCCAGCCCAAAGGGCCGATGGCATCTCGCCGCGACAGCAACAGGTTCTGCGCCAAACTGAGCGTGGGCACCGCACCCCGGCCCAGCCGCTCTTCAGGCACGAAATGCAAGCCCAGCTTGCGGCGGCGCCCTGGGGTCAGGCGCGACACGTCCTGCCCGCCCAAGCGGATGCTACCGCTGGGCGAGCGCGGGTTTTCGCCCGACAAGGCATACAGCAATTCGCTCTGCCCGTTGCCCGACACACCGGCAATGCCCACCACCTCGCCGGCGCGTACCTGCAGGGCCATGTCCTGCAAATGGGTGCCGAACGGATCGTCGCTGCGCAGCGTCAGGCCTGTCACTTCCAGCACCGGCGCGCCCGGCGCGTAGGCCCGGGCCTGTAACGCGGTCGGCTCGGCGCCAATCATCAGGCGGCTCAGCGAGGCGTTGGTTTCCTGGCGCGGGTCGCAATCGCCCGTGACCTTGCCGCCGCGCATAACGGTACAGGCGGTGCAGAGGGCGCGAATTTCATGCAGCTTGTGGCTGATATACAGAATGCTGCAACCCTCGTCGGCCAGCTTGCGCAGCACCACGAACAGCTTTTCCACTGCCTGGGGCGTCAGCACCGAAGTGGGTTCGTCCAAGATCAGCAACTGCGGGCTGGTCAGCAGCGCGCGGATGATCTCGACACGCTGCATCTCGCCCACGCTCAGGCTGTGCACCGGGCGGGCGGGGTCGATGTCCAGCCCATACTCGCGTGCCTTCAGGCTGATGCTTTCGCTCACCTCCTGCAGGGTCAGCGACTTGTCCAGGCCGAGCCAGACGTTTTCGGCCACGGTGAGGGTGTCGAACAGGCTGAAATGCTGGAACACCATGCTGATGCCCAGCGCCCGCGCTTCCTGCGGGTTGCGGATGTGCACCGGCTTGCCGTTGAACAGCACCGCACCGTCGTCGGGCTTGACCGCGCCGTAAATGATCTTCATCAGCGTGGACTTGCCGGCACCGTTTTCACCCAGCACCGCGTGGATGGTGCCAGGCGACACCGTCAGAGAAACGTTGTCGTTCGCCACCACGCCCGGGTAGCGTTTGGTGATCTGCGTGAGTTGAAGTCGGGGGGGATGGCTCATGCGTCGTTCCCTCTGGGGGCGTGTTCATCACGGCGCAGCGCACCGGCCACCGAGCGGACGCATTCGCGCAACCACTGGCCGGCCGGCGAAGCGTGGGTGCGCTCGTGCCACAACTGGTAGTACATCAGGCGGGGAAACGGTACGGGGCAGGGAAGGATTTCCACCGGCAATTGTTCCAGAAACCGCTCGCAAAAATGGCGACCGGTGGTGAGCACAAGCAAACTCGATGCCACCATGGACGGAATCAGGCTGAAATGCGGGCAGCGCACCGCGATGTTCCGGGTCAGGCCCTGGTTGGCCAGGTGGTCGTCGATCACGCCGCGCGCCCCCGGGTGGGTGGGCGTGGGGGCAACGTGCTCGGCGGCCAGCCAGGCGTCAGCGTCCCAACCACGACGCGCCGCCGGGTGCTGGCGCGACACCAGACACACCACCTCGTCCCCAAACAGGCGGCCCAGATGCAGATCGCCCGAGGGCTGGGGCCAGTTGCCGATCACCACGTCCACCTCGCCCACGGCCAGGCGGCGGTGGTAGTCGGACTCGCCCGAGAGGGGGTGAATTTCGATCGGGCACAGCGGCGCCTGCGCCTTGATGTGGGTGACCAGTTGCGGCAGGAAGAACGGGTCCAGGTAGTCGCT
>CAZGDZ010000213.1:0-4563 GCA_964524855.1 uncultured Macromonas sp. | reverse complement strand
CTACGGCATGACCGACGCCCTCGGTCCCATGGTCTACGCCGAGAACGAAGGCGAAGTGTTCTTGGGTCGCTCGGTGACCAAAACCACCAACATGAGCGAAGAGACCATGCGCAAGGTGGATGTGGAAGTGCGCCGCATCATCGACGAGCAGTATGCGCTGGCCCGCCGCCTGATTGAAGAGCACAGCGACAAGATGCACGCCATGGCCAAAGCGCTGCTGGAGTGGGAAACCATTGAAATGGATCAGATCGAAGACATCATGTCTGGCAAACCTCCGCGCCCTCCCAAGGATTGGACACCTCGCAATCCACCAGCGGGTGGGGGCGGTGACGGTGGCGGCACCCCCGTGGTGAAGCACGATCCCACACCCACCGCTGCTTGAGCGGATTCGGTGATCTTTCCGGGGCCTCAGGGCCCCGGTTTTCATTGGGCAAGCCTTGCCCGCCCGGTTTGGACACGCCATGAACCTTCCCAACCCATCTCCTGTCTGGCAAACCAGCCGCTTCGCCATCGATCTGTCTCAGCCCAAAATCATGGGTATCGTCAACGTGACGCCCGACTCGTTTTCAGACGGTGGCTTGCACGACGCCCCGGTGGCAGCAGTGCGCCATGCCGAGCAACTGTTGGCCCAAGGGGCGCATGTGCTGGATGTCGGGGGGGAGTCCACTCGTCCAGGCGCACCCCCAGTGTCGTTGGCGGACGAGCTGGCCCGGGTGGTACCTGTGGTGCGTGAGTTGGTGAAGCTTGGAGTTCCCATTTCGATCGATACCTACAAGCCTGAGGTCATGCAGGCCTGTCTGGACTTGGGGGCCGACATCGTGAACGATGTGTGGGCATTGCAACGGCTGGGTGAACAGGGCCTGAGCGGTGTGGATGTGGTGGCCCGACACCCCAACTGCGGTGTGTGCCTGATGCACATGCACCTGGAGCCGCAAAGCATGCAGCTGGCGCCAATGGAGGGCGATGCGGTGCCGCAGGTGGTCGCGTTTTTGCAGCGCCATGCCCAGGGCTTGCGCGACGCAGGTGTGACGGCCGAGCGCATTGTGCTGGACTACGGCATTGGCTTCGGCAAAACAGTCGAGCAGAACTTTGCGTTGCTGGCCCGACAGGCGGAGGTGCTGGCCTTGGGGTACCCGTTGTTGGCGGGATGGTCGCGCAAGTCATCGCTCGGGCGGGTCATCGGCCAGGATGTGGCGCGTGAGCGAGTGGCTGCGAGCGTGGCAGCCGCGGTGCTGGCGGTGGAGCGGGGTGCTCGTGTGGTGCGGGTGCACGATGTGCGCGAGACGGCCGATGCGCTGAAGGTTTGGCAGGCCATGGCGCATGAGGACCGATAATTCCCCCGTCACAACACAGGCACCACAACATTTCATGGCTCGCAAATTCTTTGGCACCGACGGCATTCGCGGCACGGTCGGCCAGTACCCGATCACCCCCGATTTTGTTCTCAAGCTGGCCCATGCCGTGGGCCGGGTGCTCAAGCGCACCGAAGCGCACCCCACGGTGTTGATCGGCAAAGACACGCGCATATCAGGCTACATGTTGGAGTCGGCGCTGGAATCTGGCTTCAACTCGGCTGGGGTGGATGTGGTGTTGCTAGGACCGGTGCCCACACCCGCCGTGGCCTACCTGACACGTGCGCAGCGGGCCAGCCTGGGCGTGGTGATTTCGGCCAGCCACAACCCGTTTGCGGACAATGGCATCAAGTTTTTCAGTGCGCAGGGCGCCAAGCTGCCGGACGACTGGGAGCTGGAAGTGGAAGCAGCACTGGACGAACCGCCGGTGTGGGTTGATTCGGCGAGCCTGGGCAAGGCCCGCCGCCTGGACGACGCCGCGGGCCGCTACATCGAGTTCTGCAAAAGCACCTTTGGCACCGATATGACCCTGAAGGGCATGAAGATCGTGGTGGATGGCGCCCACGGCGCGGCGTACCACATCGCGCCCAAGGTGTTCCACGAACTCGGTGCCGAGGTGATCACCATCGGCTGCAGTCCGGACGGCCTGAACATCAATCAGGGCTGCGGCGCCACGCACCCTGAGGCTTTGGTGGCCGCGGTTCGGCAGCACCAGGCCCAGGTGGGCATTGCGCTGGATGGCGACGCCGATCGGCTGCAAATGGTGGACGCGGACGGGCGCTTGTACAACGGCGATGAGCTGCTGTACCTGCTGGCGGACGACCGCTTGGGCCGCGATGAGGTGGTGCCTGGCGTGGTCGGCACCTTAATGACCAACATGGCGGTGGAGGTGGCCCTGAAGGCGCGGGGCGTGCAGTTTGTACGCGCCAAAGTGGGCGACCGCTACGTGTTGGAGGAACTCCACCGCCACCATTGGCTGCTGGGCGGCGAAGGCTCTGGCCACCTGCTCGTGCTGGACAAACAGACCACCGGGGACGGCCTGGTGTCGGCGCTGCAAGTGCTGCAGGCCTGTGCCCGCAGCGGTCGTCCCATGGCCGATTTGCTCGCAGGTGTCACGCTGTTTCCGCAGACCTTGATCAACGTGCGTTTGCAACCTGGGCAGGACTGGAAAGCCAATCCCCATTTGAGCGAAGCGATCCGTTCGGCCGAAGCCGCATTGGGCAACGAGGGGCGGGTGTTGATCCGCGCCAGTGGCACCGAGCCGTTGCTGCGGGTGATGGTGGAAGCCCGTGATGCGGCGCAGGCCGACACCCTGGCGCGGCAGATGGCCGAGGCAGCCGCAAGGGTGAATGGATGATGGCATCTGAACCCAGCCCAAGAGTTGTGGCGATTCGGGTCGTCAAGGCGGACTATGCGAACCCATTGCAAGCGACGGCGCTGGTCCGTTTGCTGGACGCGTACGCCAGCGACCCGGCTGGTGGCGGCGAGCCGTTGAGCGAGGATGCCAAGGCGCGCCTGGTGCCGGAACTGGCCCTGCGGCCCCAGGCCTACAGCGTGCTGGCGTACGACGGCGAGGAAGCGGTGGGGCTGGTCAACGCGATCGAGGGCTTTTCCACCTTCAAATGCCAGCCATTGGTCAACGTGCACGATGTGGCAGTGCTGGCCAGCCACCGTGGGCTGCGCGTGGCCGAGCAGATGTTGGCCTTGGTGGAACAAATAGCGGTGGAGCGTGGCGCGTGCAAGTTGACGCTGGAGGTGCTGGAAGGCAACGTGCCAGCGGTGCGGCTGTACAGCCGCATCGGTTTTGCCGGCTACGAATTGGACCCGGCCATGGGCCAGGCTCGCTTCATGCAGAAGTGGCTGCCTCCATCGCAGGAGCGCATTTAGCTTCTAGGGGCCACCCGCCTGCCCTGCGCATCCACCACGGCTTCGCCGTCTTCCTTGCTGAAGGCACCCTGTTGTGGCTGGGGCAGGATGTCGAGCACCGCTTCGGACGGGCGGCACAGCTTTGTGCCCAGCGGCGTGACCACGATGGGGCGGTTCAGCAAAATCGGGTGTTTGGCCACGAAGTCCAGCAACTGCTCGTCGGTCCAGGCAGGGTTATCCAGGCCCAATTCGTCGTAGGGCGTGCCTTTTTGGCGCAGCACCTCGCGCACACCCACTTGCAAGCGAGCCAACAGGGCACGCAAGGCGGAACAGTCCAACGGTGTTTTCAGGTACTCCACCACGGTGGGCTCAATGCCGCTGTTGCGGATCAGCGCCAGCACATTGCGTGAGGTTCCGCATTTCGGGTTGTGGTAGATCGTGATTTCGGTCATGCGCGGTCCCCGGTGATTGAACGGGGTTGCCAGGCGTTGACCAGCGCCACCAGGGACAGCATCACCGGTACCTCCACCAGCACGCCCACCACAGTGGCCAGCGCGGCGCCCGATTGCAGGCCAAACAGCGAAATGGCCACAGCCACCGCCAGTTCGAAAAAATTGGACGTGCCGATCAGGCAGGCCGGCCCGGCGACGTTGTGCGGCAGCTTGAGCCAGCGCGCCCCCCACCATGCCAGGAAGAAGATGCTGTAAGTCTGCAGCACCAGTGGTACCGCAATCATCCCGATCACGCCTGGTTGGGCCACGATGGTTTCGGCCTGGAAGCCGAACAGCAGCACCACGGTCGCAATCAGCCCGGCTACCGACCAAGGTTTGATGCCGTGCACAAAGGCGTCCAGCGCCGAACGCGAACGCCGCAGCAGTGCGCGGCGCGTCAGCAGGCCGGCCGCCAGCGGCATTACCACGTAAAGCACGGTTGACAGCAGCAGCGTTTTCCAAGGTACGGTCACGTTGGTCACCCCGAGCAAAAAGGCCGCGATGGGGGCGAAGGCAAAAATCATGATGATGTCGTTGACCGACACCTGCACCAATGTGTAATTGGCGTCGCCCTTCACGAGTTGGCTCCACACGAACACCATGGCGGTGCACGGGGCCACGCCCAACAGGATCATGCCGGCGATGTATTCGCTGGCCGATTGCGGGTCCACCCACGGGGCAAACAGGTGCTGGAAAAACAGCACACCCAGCGCCGCCATGGTGAAGGGCTTGATGAGCCAGTTGATGACCAGAGTGAGCAGCAAACCTTGCGGCCGCTTGCGGACATCTTTGATTGCATTCCAGTCGATCTGGATCATCATCGGGTAGATCATCACCCAGATGAACACGGCAAC
>CAZGDZ010000212.1:0-4565 GCA_964524855.1 uncultured Macromonas sp. | reverse complement strand
TCAGCTGCGTCGTGCGTTCGAGTTGTTCGAGCAAAAGGCGCAGCTGATGCGGCTGCTCGAAGTGGCAGGGCAGGCCCAGGGCGTGCGCATCTTCATCGGCGGCGAAAGCCAGGTCGTGCCGTTCGAGGAGCTGTCGGTCGTGAGCGCCCCCTACGAGGTCGATGGGCAGGTGGTGGGCACCCTGGGGGTGATTGGCCCGACACGCATGCCTTACGACAAGATGATCCAGATTGTGGACATCACCTCCAAACTGGTGGGGCATGCCCTGAGCCAGAAGTGAGACCGATTTGCCAAATGTGATTGGCAACCGCGCCAGGCTGTGACAGACTTGGGCCATGGCTGTCACCACGCGCGCTGCACCGGGGTCGATTGACGCTGACGACGAGTTGGCGCTGTCGCTCACTTGGCGCTACCTGCTGGCCCTGACCTTGGTGGCCTTGTTGAGCACCAGTGCTTGGTTCAGCGTGAAGGTGGTGATCGAGCGTCAGGCCAGCACGGCCGCGCTGGTCAACGTCAGCGGGCGCCAGCGCATGTTGAGCCAGCGCTTGGCGTTGTTGTCGTCGCAATGGGTGCAAAACCGGCCCGAAACCCGAGTTGCCATGGAAACGGCCTGGCAGCAAATGACCCGCGCTCACGCTGGTTTGACGCGCGGCGACGCGGAACTCAAGCTGCCCGACAGCATGTCGCCCGAGGTGCGCAGCATGTACTTCGACGCCCCGCTGCAATTAGACCAACGCGTCACCACCTACTTGGCTTGGGTGGACGAGTGGATGCGCCTGCCTGCAGAGCAGCGCCACGCCGACCATCCCTTGCTGCGCAACATCGTGGACACCGCCTTGCTCAGCCTGTTGCCGGGCCTGGACAGCATGGTGGGCCAGTACCAGGCGGAGGGCGAAGCGGGCGTGGTGCAGGTGCGCCGGATTGAAACCTCGCTCTGGATGGCCACTCTGGTGCTGCTGATGCTGGAGGCCGCGCTCATCTTCACCCCCTTTGTGCGGCATGTGCGGGCGGTGGTGCGCAAGCTGCGGCTGAACGAAGCGGCTCTGCTGCACCACCAGGCCGAACTGGAAGCTCAGGTGCAAGCCCGCACCCGCACCTTGGCCGACCAAAACCGCAAACTGCGGGAAAGCGAGCACCACTACCGCACCTTGGCCAACAGCGCTTCGGTGATGATCTGGTTGTCGGGCGAAAACAAGCAGTGCCATTGGTTCAACGATGTTTGGCTGGGGTTCACAGGACGCAGCCTTCCCGAGGAACTGGGCTCGGGCTGGACCGAGGGCGTGTACCCGGACGACTTGCAGGGCTGCCTGGACACCTACAACCAAGCGTTCGATCTGCGCCAGCCGTTCGAGATGGAGTACCGTTTGCGGCGGCACGACGGCCAGTACCGCTGGATCGTGGACCGCGGCGTGCCGCGCCACGACAGCGAAGGGCAGTTTTTGGGCTACATCGGCTCGTGCGTAGACATCAGCGACATTCTGGAAAGCCGCAAGCAACTGCGCGACCAGCTCGAAACCCTCAAAACCCGCGAATTGGCGCTGAACGCCATCGAGCATGGCATTCTGATTGCCGGCCCCGACCGCAAACTCCAGTTTGCCAACCAGGGGTTTGAGCGCCTGACCGGTTACCGCCTGGCTGAGGTGCTGGGGCAAAGTTGTCGCTTCATGCAGGGGCCCATGTCTGACCCTGCGATAGTGGCCGAAATCGCTGGTCAGCTTGACCATGCCCTTCCGTTCCGGGGGTTGATCCGCAACCATCGCAAAGATGGCAGTGTGTTTTGGAACGACCTCTCCATCCAGCCGGTCGTGGAGGAGGGCCGGCTGATCGGCTACGTGTCCGTCCAGCACGACGTGACCGAGTTGAAAGAGCGGGAGGCTTCACACTGGAACGAAGCGCACCACGACGCGTTGACTGGCCTGCCCAACCGGCGGCTGCTGCACGACCGTTGGGACCAGGCGATGGCCCGCGCCCACCGCAAGCATACCCTGTGTGCCTTGCTGTTTGTGGACATCGACCAGTTCAAGCCCTTGAACGACACCCACGGCCACGAATGGGGCGACCGCCTGCTGACCGAGGCAGCTCAGCGCATGTTGGCGATGGTGCGCGAAACCGACACCGTGGCGCGGGTGGGGGGTGATGAGTTCGTGCTGCTGCTGACCGACTTGGGCCCGGAGTCGGACTTGGCCCATCGGCAGACGGCGGTGATTGCGGAGAAGCTCAGCCGTACGCTGGCGCAGCCGTACGAATTGCAGGCACCCGAGGCCAGTGCGGCGGGCACTCTGCGCTGGCACGACTCGCCTGCCAGCGTGGGGTGGGTTGTCGTCGATGCCGACCAAGGCCATTTTGAAGATTGGCTGCGCAAGGCTGACCAGCGTATGTATGACGTGAAGCGCCGGCCGTGAGGGCGCGGCGTCTGATAAACTGCCGCGCTTGTTAGGGCCTCTAGCTCATGCTTGGTTAGAGCAGCGGACTCATAATCCGTTGGTGCCGAGTTCGACTCTCGGGGGGCCCACCACACATCAAAGCCTGTGGTCGCGCACCCACTAGGTAGCTTCACTGCTAGACGCAGCCTTCAACCATTGCCAGAATGGAGCGGCCATGTCATACCGCAGTCTGGAGGCTCTATGGGTGTCTTGCGTCACACAACGCTGAAACAACGGCTCATCCTTCTATCTGCCTCGCTGGTGGTTCTCAGCGTTCTGGCGGTGTCGTTGGTCAATTTCTTTACCGTGCGATCGGCGGCTGCCGCGTCCATGACCGCCAGTACGGCCGCGCTGGGCAAGGCGCGGGCAGACGGCATTGCGCAGTGGGTGCAGTCCAAGGTGGCAGTGACCGAATCGCTGCTGCCGGCCACCGCTGTGGACGATCCGCTGCCAGCGCTCGTGCAAGCGGCCAAGAGCGGCGGCTTCGACTCGACGTACATCGGCTACAGCGACGGTCGGGCGATTTTCTCCGCCCCCACCACGTTGCCGGAGGGCTGGAACCCCACTGCGCGACCTTGGTACCAGGCGGCGCAGGCCGCGCAAGGCGTGGCGCTGACCGAGCCATACATTGACGCCAGCACGCGTCAGTTGGTCATCACGTTCGCGCTGGCCGCCAAAGAGGGCGGCAATACCCGGGCCGTGGCCTCGGGTGACGTCTACATGAAAGGGGTGGTGGACAGCGTGGCCGCGATTGCCCCCACGCCATCGAGCTTTGCGTTTGTGGTCTCCAAGGCGGGGCGCGTGATTGTTCACCGCAACCAGGAGCTGGTGTTGAAGGGGGTGGATGCGGTGTCGCCCGATCTGAGCATGTCGATGTTGACCAGCGCGGCAGGTGCATCGGCGTTGGTGGAAGCTGTCATGGATGGCAAGCCGCACCTGTTGAACGTTCAAACGATTGCCGGGACCGACTGGATGCTGGTGATTGCCTTGGACCGCGCGGAAGCCACGGCGGGCCTGACCCAGTTGCTGACCAGTTCGGTGATCGGTGGTGTGGTGGTGGCCGTGCTGTCGGTGTTGGTCTGCGCGGCGGTGGTGTCTGCCGCGTTGGCGCCTTTGGTGCGGCTGGAGAAGGCCATGCAAGATGTGGGCTCCGGCGACGGGGATTTGACCCAGCGTCTGGAGGCCAGCGGGGGCGATGAACTGGCCCGCATCGCGTCGGCATTCAATGCCTTCGTGGGCAAGATTCAGTCCACCTTGCGGGTCATCCGCGACACCAGCGATTCGGTCAATGGGGCGGCGCGCGAAATCGCGTCGGGCAACCACGACCTGTCCAGCCGGACAGAGCAAGCCGCCTCCAACCTGGAGGAAACCGCCTCCACCATGGAGGAAATGACCAGTGCGGTGACCCAAGCTGCGCAGACGGCCACCACCGCCAACCAGATTGCAGCGGGCGCGGCACAGGCGGCTTTGAAGGGGGGTGAAGTGGTGTCCCGCGTGGTCGGCAGCATGGAGCAAATCACCCATAGCTCGCGCAAGATCAACGACATCATTTCGGTGATCGACGGCATTGCGTTCCAGACCAACATCCTGGCGTTGAACGCGGCGGTTGAGGCGGCCCGCGCCGGCGAGCAGGGGCGCGGCTTTGCGGTGGTGGCGGGTGAGGTGCGCACGTTGGCCCAGCGCTCGGCCGAAGCGGCCAAGGAAATCAAGGTGCTGATTGAAAGTTCGGTGCACGCGGTGGAGGCCGGCTCCGGCTTGGTGCACCAGACGGGCGAGGCGATGTCGGACATCGTGAACCAGGTGCAGCGCGTGGCGCAGATGATGCAAGACATCGCACTCACCACCCAGGAGCAGACGCAGGGCATTTCTCAGGTGGGCGGGGCGGTGATGAACCTGGACCAGATGACTCAACAGAACGCGGCCCTGGTGGAGCAGAGTGCAGCCGCCGCAACCAGCCTGAGCGAGCAGGCCAACCACCTGGCCGCCACGGTGGCGCAGTTCAAGATATGAGGGTGCAACTTTTCTGCGAAGTTTTTTCGACGGCTTGCCAAAAGGCTCAAAAACTCGCTATAATTTGAGCTTCAGCAAGCGGCTGTAGCTCAGTTGGATAGAGTACTTGGCTACGAACCAAGGGGTCGTGGG
>CAZGDZ010000211.1:0-4602 GCA_964524855.1 uncultured Macromonas sp. | reverse complement strand
TCGCTGGTGGTGGATGACGTGGGCATCTACTACGACAGTACCCGCCCAAGCGCGTTGGAAAACCTGTTGAATTCCGACGCAGATGTGCTGGCGGGCTTCGGTGATGATGTGCCCCGAGCCCGGCATTTGGTGCTGATCCATGGTTTGAGCAAGTACAACCACGCTCCAGAGCTGCCCACAGGTACTTTACGACCAGGCGACAAGAAGCGGGTGCTGGTGGTAGACCAGACGGCTGGCGACATGAGTGTGGCATTGGGTGGGGCCACTGGGCACACCTTTGAAGCCATGTTGCGGGCAGCCAAGGCGGAAAATCCAACGGCCACGGTGTACGTCAAAACCCACCCCGAGGTGGCGGCAGGCCGCAAGGGCGGCTACTTGACCACTGTGCAAGACGATGAACGGACTGTGGTGTTGCGTGAGCCTGTAACCCCCATGAGCTTGATGGCGCACATGGACCACGTTTATGTGGTGAGCAGCACCATGGGCTTTGAAGGCTTGTTGGCCAACAAGGCTGTGACGTGTTTTGGATTGCCTTGGTATGCCGGTTGGGGGGCAACGGACGACCGGCTGCGCTGTGTGCGCCGCACACGTTCGCGTACGGTGGATGAGTTGTTTGCTGCGGCCTACTTCCACTACACCCGGTACTTGAATCCTGTCACACACCAGCGCGGCACCATTTTCGACGTGATCGCCTGGTTGGTGCGGCAACGGGAGATGGCACTTGCGTGAGTCTTGTGTGGATTTGGTCACGCTATTGGATCCAAAGTCTGTCGGAGTTGTGCACCAGACCGTTCGCAAACAATTGGAAAAGCGAATAGTCGTATTCAACGATGAGCACTATGTGCTGTACCGCTTCCCCACGCGGTTCAGAGCGTGGCGCTTCAGGCGCTTGCTGCGGTTGACAGATCGAACAGGTGTTCCTTTCCAAAAACTGGTAAGTTGCCAGACTGGGGAAGCCAAGGATGCGGGTTTTTGGGTGGTGGCCTCCTACGAGGAAGGTGATACCTGGGATTTGAAGCGCATTCAACCAGACCATCTCTGGCGTTTGGCAGAGGCGCTTGCACTACTGCACCGAGCAGAGTCGTGGTGGAATGGCAAGCTCTTCAAATTGGAACGCCCCAGTCGCTGGTTATTTCGCAGCCGGCTGATGGAGGAGTGCGCCCCAGCAATTGCTGCATGCGAGACCTTGGCGGGTTGGGCTGCGGAAAATGCATCGGTATTGCGCCCACGTTCGATGTGGCAATTGGTGCACGGCGATTTGTACGACAAGAACATGCTGATGCGTGGCGACGGCAGCATTTGCCTTTTGGACTATGAATTCGCAGCCTACGAACTGGCGGGCATGGAATTGGCCGCTGTGTTGCTGCGTGTGGTAACTGGGCGTTTGAAGCCGATGCGGCAGGAGTTTGTGGAGCGCTACCTGGCGGCCAGCTCGTGCCGTGTACAGCAGGATTGGAACCAACACGCACCGCAGTACCTTGTTTTTTCGCTGATGCGCATCGTTGGACGCAGCGCACAAAAGTTGGCGCGTACTCGGGCGACCGCTACAGCAGCACATATTGAACGCGCAGAGCTGTCCATGCAAAAACTGTTGGGTGACGCTTGCAGCATGGCTCAAGCGATCAACCAAGGTGAACGCAACGTGTTTGATTTGTTGGCGGCGGCTGGGCGGTAACTGGGGCAAGGGTGATATAGATGCATTTTCCGCAAGGGCGTTTGTTGGTGGTGGGCTTGCGCAAATGGAAAGCGGCCAATTTGGCGCCTCTGCTTGCTTTGAACCAAGCGCGTTTGGCCTTTGTGCCGGACGCAGCGGCAGCACAAGCGTTGCAGCCGACGGCTGCTGACCGTTTGTTGTATTGGGGTGGTGTGCCGCCCTCCGGGTTGGAGGCCTTGGCCCACCAAACGGGGGCACGCTTGGTGCGCATGGAGGACGGGTTTGTCCGCTCAGTGGGTTTAGGCTCTGACTTGATCCGCCCACAGTCCTTGGTGCTCGATGGTCGGGGGATTTACTTTGACCCCTCCAGGCCGTCTGACTTGGAACACATGCTGAACACTGCCGATTTTTTGGCAGAGGAGCTGGCGGAAGCGGGCAGGGTGCGCGAATTTATGGTGGCGCACGGCCTGACCAAGTACAACCTGGAACCGCTTCAATCGGCGCCTTGGACGCAGGCGGTACGCCATGTGGTGCTGGTGCCGGGGCAGGTGGAGGACGATGCGTCCATTCGCCTGGG
Source organism: uncultured Macromonas sp. (assembly GCA_964524855.1). Lineage (GTDB taxonomy): Bacteria > Pseudomonadota > Gammaproteobacteria > Burkholderiales > Burkholderiaceae_C > CAZGDZ01. Next base: position 2,371 of record CAZGDZ010000211.1, on the reverse strand, counting down.
GTGCTCCAACATACGCACCAATGCCGCGTTGCTGCAAGCGGCCCGCCAAGCGTGCCCCGATGCTTACATCGTGTACAAACCGCACCCAGACGTGGCCAGTGGCAACCGGAAAGGGCGTTTGGCAATGGATGAGGCCCGGCAGTGGGCCAACCATGTGGAAACGGGGCTTTCTGTGGTGAGTTGCGTGGACGCTTGTGACGAAGTGCACACCATGACGTCGTTGACGGGGTTTGATGCCTTGCTTCGCGGCAAAAAGGTGGTGGTGTATGGGCAACCCTTTTACGCAGGTTGGGGGCTGACCGTTGACCGCCTGCCGGTTGCTGACGCGGCGGCTTTTCAGCGCCGCCAACGTGTGCTGACGCTGGACGAACTGGTGGCCGGCACCCTGCTGCGCTACCCGCTATATTGGGATTGGACACTCAAGGGCTACACCACCTGTATGGCGGTGTTGAACCGGTTGCTGGAAGAGCGAACTGCGTTGGAGTTGAGCGGTGGACTAGACCGCTTGCGCACGGGGTGGTTGCGCCGGCAATGGCGCAAAGCGGGTATTTTGTGGAAGGCATACGTTTGGAACGAGTAGCCCACTGCCATGTGACCCGTGGGTTGTGGCACGTTAAGAAAATTTCCTTGGCAGGCCTGGAAGAACCCGTGGTTGAAACGGGCTTTTGGCGCAAAGCTGACGCTTTGGCCTACGAGCAGCTGCTGCACCACATGGAGGGCGCCCGGGTGCCAGCACAGCGTTGGCGGGGCCAGCACTGGAGTTGGCCCTGGCATTGGGTGACAACGACCGCTGTGCCTGGTGAACGCATGGGCAAAGCCCACATGCGCGGTGAGCACGTAGCATCTGTGGCGGAGGCTGTGGCGCGGCTACACCACATACGGGCTGCGTCAGCGGGGCCTTTGTGGGGCCTGCATTGGCCTGGCCATTCGGGGGCTGGGCATTTGCTGTGGAGTTGCTTGTGGGTGATTGACCGTGCCCAGGTTGCAGGCCACGTGAGTGGCGCTTTGAAGGCTTGGCTGAAGCGCCATGAGCAGGTATTCCGCGATACCCGTGTATGGTCATTGACCCATGGAGATGTGAAGTCGGGCAACCTTATTTGGCATTCGACTGAGGCCCGGGCTTATTTGATTGACTATGAACACATGCGATACCACTGGCCTGAACTGGAAGTGGCCGCGCTGTTGCAAAGCAAGTTCAGGCACCCCAAGCACCAGGCCATCTTTTTAGACCGCTATTTGGCCCAGTGTCCAATGGAGACGGCCGTGAGTTGGGCGCGTCACGCAGAGGTTTTTGAGATCACGCAACTGCTGAGCAAGGCGTACAGGCGCTGGGTGCAATGGCGTTTTCCATGGTTTGAGCGTGCAAACGCACTTTCGCCTGAACGGCGGTTCAGCGATATGTGCAAGCTGGTGGAGAAGGCTGGCGCAAGGGTGCTCGAACAGGCTTGAGCGGTTTGTCAGCCGCCTGCAAGCCCTGCGTCAATAATTATGAATTCATTTTGAACGCAGCCCATTGTCGGGAGACAAACCATGTCCGCCAGCCCTTCGTACGAAGCCTTTTACCGCCGCTCCATTGACGACCGCGATGCTTTTTGGGCCGAACAAGCCCAGTTGATCGACTGGCAGCGCCCTTACGACCGGGTGTGCAACTACGACAACGCGCCGTTCGCGCGCTGGTTCGAGGGGGGGCAGACCAACCTGTGCCACAACGCGGTGGACCGCCACCTGAAAGACCGCGCCGACCAGAACGCGCTGATTTTCGTCTCCACCGAAACCGACATTGAAAAAGCCTACAGCTTCCGCGAACTGCACCAGGAAGTGCAGCGCATGGCCGCCAGCTTGAAGAGTTTGGGTGTGAGCAAAGGCGACCGGGTGTTGATTTACATGCCCATGATCGCTGAAGCCTGCTTTGCCATGCTGGCTTGCGCGCGCAGTGGCGCCATTCATTCGGTGGTGTTTGGGGGGTTTGCCAGCCATTCGCTGGCCAGCCGGATTGAGGATGCACAACCCAAAGTGATCGTCAGCGCCGATGCCGGCATGCGCAGCGGCAAAGTGGTGCCTTACAAGCATTTGCTGGACGAGGCCATCCGCCTGTCGTCGCACAAGCCCGCCAAAGTGTTGATGGTCAACCGTGATTTGGCCGATTTGGCCCCCGTCGCCGACCGCGACGAGGACTACGCTGCTCTGCGCGAACAGCACCTGGATGCGCAGGTGCCTTGCGAATGGGTGGACAGCACCCACCCCAGCTACATCTTGTACACCAGCGGCACCACCGGCAAGCCCAAAGGCGTGCAGCGCGACACCGGTGGTTATGCCGTGGCGCTGGCGGCGTCGATGAAGCACATTTACATGGGCAACCCCGGCGAAACCT
>CAZGDZ010000210.1:0-4688 GCA_964524855.1 uncultured Macromonas sp. | reverse complement strand
ACGGCCGACCTGATCCGCATCAGCCGCATAGATCAGCCCGAGGCGGCCCTGCTGGCGCCAGAGCAGTCTTACTACCTGCGCGAGAACATCAAGCTTTTGTTGCTCAATGCGCGCTTGGGCCTGCTGGCTCGCCAGTACGACACCGCGCGCTCCGACGTGGCGGCCGCGCACCGGTTGGTGACGCGCTACTTCGAGCCGCAAGACCCCGCTACCCGCCTGGCCCTTCAGGCGCTGGAGCAGTTGCAGGCCGATTTGCGTCAGGATGCTTTGCCCCGACCCGATGACACCCTTGCCGCGCTCACCGTGGCGGCCAGCGGGCGCTGAGTCCAGGAGCGGTGCCCATGCGAAGCATATTCTGGTTCTTGTTTCTGGCTGCACTGGCGGTGGCTTTGGCCATGCTGGTGGGGGACAATCAAGCCACCATCTCTGTGTTCTGGCCCCCATACCGGGTTGACCTGTCGTTCAACTTGGTGTTGTTTGCTGCCGTGGCTGGCTTCGTGTTGCTCTATCTGGCACTGCGCGGCATGGCATTGTTGCGCAGCTTGCCGCAGCAGGCGCAACGTTGGCGCGCTGCCCAGTTGGAGCGCGCGGTTTACGCGCAGATGCTCGATGCCCTGGCCTACCAGTTGTCGGGTCGTTTTGTGCGGGCCAGGTCGGCGGCGCAGCAAGCGATCGACCTGATGCGCCAGCTCGCACCCAATGCCTTGATGCACCGCGCGCAGCTCGACGTACTGGCCAACCTGATGGCGGCCGAGGCGGCCCATGCGCTCGGTGACACAGAGCGGCGCGATGTGCACCTTCGCTCTGCGGTGGCCGAGCCCGTGTCTTCCGATGCCGTGCCCGCCCGCGAGGGGGCGCTGTTGCGTGCCGCTGCGTGGGCCCTCAAGCGCCGCGATGCCGAAGAGGCCGAGCGCTGGCTCGCCGAGCTGCCCCAAGGGGTGGGCCGCCGCATTCAGGCCGTTCGCCTCAAGCTCAAACTGTCGCAATTGAGGCGTGACACCCAGGGCGCCATCGACATGGTGCGCCTGCTCACCAAACACCGGGCCTATTCTCGGGAAGCGGCCGATTCGGTCTTGCGCGGCTTGCTGCTGGATGCCTTGCGCGACGCGCACGACCACCAGCAGTTGCACCGCTATTGGCAGGGGTTGGACGCGACGGAACGGCTCAACCCGGACTTGGCCCTCGCCTGGTTGGAGCGGTGGCAGGGCTTGGCCACCCAAGGGTTGGCGCGGGCTTTGTCGGACGATGCCATTCCCAGTGCCCAGCAGCGCGCGGTGTTGGAGGCGTTGCGGCAGGTCTGGACGCATTACGAGAGTTTGTCTGACACCCGTCGTGGCCGGCTGGTGCTGTGGCTGGAGGCTGCCTTGCCCGCGTTGGGTGCCGACTGGCTGGCTCAGGTCGAGCAGGCCCAGCGGGCACGACCTTCCGAGCCCTGCCTGCAGTACTTGGCGGGACAGGCCTTCATGCAGCGGCAGTTGTGGGGTAAAGCGGCTTTCTTGCTGGAGCAGGCGGCCAAAAGCGTCAACGACGCGGATTTACGTCGGCGCACTTGGCGCAGTCTGGCGCAGTTGGCCGAGGAGCGGGGCGATGCATCTGCCGCCCAAGCTGCCTGGAAGCAGGCTGCGTTGTGTTGAGCGTCAGCCGGTCGTTTCTTGCTGGCGTTGCAAGCGCCGGCGCCGCTGCCAGCGCACTTTCATCGTCCAGACGGCGTTGACCAAGAAGTAGGCAGCAACGCCAGTCAGGGTGGCCACAATGCCCAACCCCACGATCAGCGGCTTGCCCACCTTGCCCAGCTGGTTCCAAGCGTATTTCACGCTGTCCCAAAAGCCCAGGTCCAGCGCATCGCCATCGTGCTCGGCTTGGCTGGCCAGAATGGCGTCGAGTTCTTCTTGGCTGGGGTGGTCTTCAAGCAGCACCAGCTTGCCCAATTTGTAGGCGCCGTAGTACACCGGCCCAAAGGTGACCGGGTTCGTCACCAGGGTGCTGGCCACCGCCACGGGCAGGTTGGCGCGCAGCAACACCGCCATGGTGGCCGAGAACGGGATTTGCGCGACTGGAATCAGCAGCCCGAAAAACATGCCAAGGGCCAGGCCCATGGCGATGCCCTTGCGGCTCATGTGCCACAAGCGGGGGTGGTGCAGTCGAGGGCCCAACCACTTCAGCCAACGGTTGTTGTGCAGGCTTTCGCGGGTGGGCAACAGTCGTTTCAAGCGGTTTTTCATGGTGGAACGGAGCGCGCAACCCAGCATTGTCGCTGATGCGGCCTGCTGCGGTTATGCTTGCCCCATGCAACTGCAGGACATTCTTTACACCCAGGGTTTTGGCACGCGCCGGGTTTGCTGTGGCTTGGTGCAGCAAGGCCTCGTGGCCTTGGGCGACCAAGCCGAGGTGGTGCGCGACCCGTTGCTCGACGTGGAGCCCGAGGGGCTGGTGTTTCATGTACAGGGTCAGCGCTGGCAGTACCAAGCCCACGCTTATTTGATGCTGCACAAGCCCACGGGTTTCGAGTGTTCTCAAAAGCCGGGCAATTGGCCCAGCGTGTACACCTTGCTGCCCGGGCCGTTGCGCTCGCGACCGTCTGGCGCGGCCAGTGGCGTGCAGGCGGTCGGTCGGCTCGATCAGGACACCACGGGCTTGTTGCTGCTGTCCGACGACGGCCGCTTCATTCACCGCCTGTCTTCGCCCAAGCACCACGTGCCCAAGGTGTACGACGTCACCTGCAAACACCCTTTGACCGATGCGCAATTGCAGCGTTTGTTGGCCGGGGTGGTGTTGGACGATGATCCCAAGCCCGTGCGTGCGGCGGCGGTGGAGGCGTTGGACGCTCACCAACTGCGCCTGACGTTGACCCAGGGCAAGTACCACCAAGTCAAGCGCATGGTGGCGGCGGTCAGCAACCGGGTGGAGGCCCTGCACCGCGCCAGCATCGGCGAGGTGATGTTGCCGACCGATCTGGCGCCCGGTCAATGGCGCTGGCTCACCCCGGGGCAAGTCGATGGTCTGATGGGCCGGACTGCGCGGTCAGGCCAGGCCGTGTAAAAAGCCTGCCACAGCGGTCGTGAGGGTGTCCGGGTGCTCCCGGTGCGGGCTGTGGCCGCCGGGCAGCTCCAGCCGCTGTGCGTGGGGCGCCGCTTGCTGTATCCAGTTGAGTTGGGCCAGGGTGCCGTATTCGTCCTCGGTGCCTTGCACCAGCAGCAGCGGTGCCCGAATGTCGGCGCACAGGTGTCGAATGTCAAACCTCTGAAACGCCTCCGACAACCACACGTCGTTCCATTGCCAAAAGGCGTTGTCCACATCGGCGTGGTAGCGTGCCAGCCGCTCGCGCAGTCCGCCTTGCAGGTAGGCGTCACGGGCGGCCGCAATGGCCTGTAGGGCCACCGGCTCCACCACCACGTGCGGTGCCAGGGCCACGCATGCGGTGACCGGGTGCTCGCTCGCGTGGATCAGGGCGATGGTGGCACCGTCGGAATGGCCGACCAATACCGGGTGCTCCAGTTGCAGTGCTCGCAGCAGCGCGGGCAGGGTGTGGCGGGCCTCGCGGTGCATGTAGTCCGGCGGGTGTTGGCCGCTGCCTCGCACGTCCGCGATCGGGTCCGATAAGCCGTAGCCCTGCCGGGCATACACCCATGCCGAGCGCCCGGTGGCGGCGCTCAGCTCCGCCGGCCAGTACCGTCCACGCTGCAGCCACAGCGCCACCGAGCCCAGCCCTTCGTGCAAGAACACCAGCGGGGCGCGGTCTGGCTCCGCGCCGGGCAGGTGCAGCACCTCCAGCGCCACGCCTTGCACCGTCACCCGGCGGTGTTCGGCTTGTGGCGGGTACAGCGAAAGGTAGTTGGCAGCGTCAGCGCGGGTCATCCGCCCATCGTAATGCGGCTCGGCAGGTCTTGCATGTATCCTAGGCGCCATGCGATGGTTGATCGATTCCTTCTGGCGCTCGGTGGCGTACTGCCTGCACCCGCGCGTCATCGCCTTGTCGGTGCTGCCCCTCATCCTGATGGTGGCGGCTTCGTTCGCGCTCGGTTACTTTTTTTGGGACGGTGCGATCGCGGCGGTCCTGCATTGGCTTGAAACCTGGGAACTGGTGTCGTTTGCGCTGAACTGGCTCGAATCGGTGGGTATCGGCAACCTGCGCGCGGTGTTTGCGCCGTTGGTGGTGTTGGTGCTGGCCACGCCCTTGATCGTGGTGCTGGCGTTGCTGCTGGTGGCGCTGCTGATGACGCCTGCCATCGTCGATCTGGTGGCGCAACGCCGTTTCCCGGCGCTGGAGCGCCGCCAGGGCGGCGGCTTGTGGAGCAGCGCTGCCTGGTCCTTGTGGTCCACCGTGTTGGCGCTGCTGGCCTTGCTCGTTTCGGTGCCGTTCTGGTTGATCCCGCCGTTGGTGTTGGTGCTGCCGCCCCTGATCTGGGGTTGGTTGACGTACCGCGTGTTCGCCTTCGACGCGCTGGCCGATCACGCCAGCAAGGAAGAGCGCCACGCCCTGTTGGCGCAGCACCGCGTGCCCTTGCTGGTGATGGGCGTGCTCACCGGCTACCTGGGGGCCGCGCCCAGCTTGCTGTGGGCGTCTGGGGCCATGTTCATCGCCTTGGCTCCCTTGCTGGTGCCGCTGGCCATCTGGATTTACACCTTGGTGTTTGCTTTCGCCTCGCTCTGGTTCACCCACTACCTGCTGGTCGCGCTCGACGCCTTGC
>CAZGDZ010000209.1:0-4736 GCA_964524855.1 uncultured Macromonas sp. | reverse complement strand
CTGGCGCTCAACATTCTGGCCGTCGGTGAGGGCGTGGCCGCGCTCATCAAGGCCTACGACTGGCCGATGGTGATGAACTGCGTGCTGCACCGGCACAACCTGCCACACGTCGGCAAGATCATCGACATGGCGCTGGACCTGGGCGCTGAGTACCTGGAGCTGGCCAACACCCAGTACTATGGCTGGGCCTTGCAGAACCGCCAGCACCTGCTGCCCACGCGCGAGCAACTGCAAGAGGCCGAAGCGGTGGTGAACCGCTACCGCGAGCAGATCGGCAACCGCTGCCGGGTGCTGTTCGTGGTGCCCGACTACTTTGAGGAACGCCCCAAGGCCTGCATGAACGGCTGGGGCAAGGTGTTTCTGTCCATCGCACCCGACGGCACCGCCATGCCCTGCCACAACGCCGGCAACCTGCCCGGGCTGCAACTGCCGAACGTGCGGGAGCATCCGTTGCGCGACATCTGGCACGGCAGTGGCGCCTTCAACCACTTTCGCGGCTACGACTGGATGCAGGAGCCCTGCCGCAGCTGCGACGAGAAGGAGAAAGACTTTGGCGGTTGCCGCTGCCAGGCCTACCTGCTGGCCGGCGACGCAGCGGCGGCCGACCCGGTGTGCGGTAAGTCGCCCCAGCACGAGAAAGTGGTGAACATTGTGCGCAACGCTTCGGCCGTGCCCACGCGGCCGATTGTGTTTCGCAACGACACCGAGGCGCGGGCGTTGCAGCGAGCGTCAACGCGCTGAACCGGGCGCGGGAGCCAGGCGGTGGAGCCGGGCCTGCGCGTCCCGGTCGCCCTGGGCGGCGGCCAGGCCCCAGTAGTGGCGGGCCTGGGCCAGATCGGCCGGCCAGCGGCTGCCTTCGCTGTACAGCACACCCAGCCGGTACTGGGCCTTCACGTTGCCGCTATCGGCGGCCTGGTGGTACAGGCGCTGGGCTTTGTCCAGGTCTTGGGGTTCGCCCAGTCCGTCTTCGGCCAGGATGGCGAGGTGGAACCGCGCTTCGGCGTTGTCGGCCTGGGCCAGCGTTTCCCACACATGCCGCGCCTGGGCGTAACGTCCCATCTTGAATTCGGCGTAGGCCTTGTAGTTGCCCATGGCCGGGTTGCGCAGCCAGTCATCGCGCTGGCTGTCCTGCGCCAGTGCAGTGCTGGCCGCCAGCAAGCACGCCAGCACCGTGCCCAGGGCTCCCCAACCGATGCTGGCCAGGCGAGGGTGGAGCACCGTCAGTCCTTGAAGGTCAATACCCAGCGCGACAGGGTACGCAACTCGTCGCCGCCCAGGCTGGCGTGCGGCGGCATCGGCACCCGGCCCCATTTGCCGCGCGAACCGTTCTGGATCGACTGCGCCAAGCTGGCCGCCGCGTCGCTTTCGCTGGCGTACTTGTTGGCGATGGATTTGAACGAAGGGCCGACGACCTTTTCATCGTTCGCGTGGCAGGAGTAGCAGCCGCTGCCTTTGGCCAGTTCGGTCGCTTTGCCCAGATCGGTGCTGGCCTGGGCCAGGTTCATCGAAGCACACAAGGCCAGTGCCAACGTGGCGGGAAGGAAGGTTGTCATCGCGTCACTCGGGGGAGGAGGGTCACACCAAAAAAAGACACCGCAGGCCTGACCACAGGAGCCTGCGGTGCCGTCAATCACCACCCCGCACCGTCGCGCCGGGGTGGGAACCCACATCACTTCATCAGTTTGAAGGTCCAGACGGAGCCGCCTTGCTCCAGGAAGTTGACCTTCTTGGCCACCTCGCCGCCCCACAGCGGCACAGCGCCGCCCCAGCCCGAGACGACCGTGATGTACTGCTCGCCGCCTTCTTTCCAGGTGATGGGCGGGGCCACCACACCAGAACCAGTCTGGAACTGCCACACGATCTTGCCTGTCTTGGCGTCGGCGGCTTTCAGGTAGCCTTCGGGTGTGCCCCAGAACACCAGATCGCCGCCCGTGGTCAGCACACCGCTCCACAGCGGAGCCTCGTTCTTCACCTCCCACTCCACCTTGCCTGTCTTGGGGTTGATCGCACGCAGCGAACCGATGTAATCGTCGTACAGCGGCTTGATGGTGAAGCCAGCACCCAGGAAGGCCGCGCCTTTCTTGTAGGTGATCGGCTCGTTCCAGATCTCCATGCCCCATTCGTTGGACGGCACGTAGAACAGACCAGTCTTGGGGCTGTAGGCCATCGGCATCTGGTTCTTGCCGCCCAGGAAACCCGGCGCCGAGAACACCGATTTGCCTTTGGTGCCATCACCGCCAGCGGCGGGGTCGCCGGGGCGGTTGTCGGGGTCAAAGTTCGGGCGGCCGGTCTTCAGGTCGATGCTCTTGGCCCAGGTGGTTTTGGTCACGAAGGGGAAAGCGTTGATAAGTTGTCCTGTGGCGGCGTCGTTCACGTAGAAGAAGCCGTTGCGGTCGGCCTTGCCGCCCACGCGCTTGCCGTCCATGTCGAACGTGACGAACTCGTTCACACCGTCGTAGTCCCAGCCATCGTTCGGCGTGTTCTGGTAGTGCCACTTGATCTGGCCGGTTTTCACGTCTATGGCGACGGTGGAAGCCGAGTACAGGTTGTCGCCTTTGCGCACGTGGCTGTTCCAGGGGCCCGGGTTGCCGGTGCCGAAGTAGGCCAGGCCGGTTTTCGGGTCGTACGTGCCGCCCAGCCAGGTGGCCGCGCCGCCGGTCTTCCAGGTTTCGCCGGGCCAAGTGGCGTTGGTGGTGCCGGTGATGCCGTTTTCCTTGCCGTCCTTGGAGCCCATGTGGCCTTCGACCACCGGGCGGGTCCAGACCATCTTGCCGGTTTGCGGGTCGCGTGCTTCCACGCGGCCGATCACGCCAAATTCACCACCCGACACGCCGGTCAGCAGCAGGCCTTCGGCGATGAGCGGTGCCGCGGTGTAACTGTAGCCAGCGGCGTAGTCGTCGATCTTCTCCCGCCACGCCACGCGGCCGGTCTTGCGGTTCAGGGCCACGAGTTGTGCGTCGAGCGTACCGAATATCACCAGGTCGCCATGGATGGCAGCGCCGCGGTTGATCACGTCGCAGCAGGGCATGATGCCCTCGGGCAGGCGGTGCTCATACTTCCAGAGTTTCTTGCCGGTCTTGGTGTCCACCGCGAAGATGCGGGAATACGACGCAGTCACATACATCACGCCATCGTGCACCAGCGGTTGCGACTGCTGGCCGCGCTGCTTTTCACCACCGAACGACATGGACCACACCGGTACCAGGCGCTTGATGTTCTTGGTGTTGATGTCGGCCAACGGTGAGAACCGCTGCCCCTGCGTGCCCAGACCCCAGCTCAACACGTTGTCGGTGGTGGCGGCGTCCTTGGCAATCATGTCGTCCGTGACTTGCGCGCCGACCTGGGCGGCGGCGGCCATCACGAGGATGCTCAAAAGTTTTCTTTTCACGTTCATTCTTCTTCTGTCGTTGGATTGGCTTGGATGTGTTGACCGCGTGAGTGGTGTGTTAGGTCACAAAAGCCTGCGTGTCGTGGGTGAATGGGCAAATTGCGTGCCAGTGAGGACTTAGGTGTAAACCCTGGGGTGGTTGGCCGGGCAAGGCGGCCAAAAGGGGGCTAAGCGGGTCCAAATCGTCGGCACAACCCGCATTTCGGGCGCACTGGGGCCTGCCCCTTGCCGCTGCGGCCAGGGGGTGTCACAAGGTGTTCAACTTTGGATCAGCGGGGTGTGACACCCGGTGCAGTGGCTGACTGCAACACCGCCAGTTCGTGCCGGGGGTCGAGGTGGGTGACGCTGCGGACGAACTCCGCCGGCATGGCGGCCCAGCGCTGGAACCGCGCCGGCACCGGGGTTTGAAGCACCTCGCCCAGGTCCAGGCCGCGTTGGGCGCTGTCGCGCAGCGTCTGGTCCAGCCATTGCAGCCAGTCAGCCGTTTGGTCAATGCCGCTGGTGCCCATGTGCACCGGGCCATGGCTGGGCACCACTGTGGTGGTGGGGTGCGCTGCTACGCGTTCACGCAGTACTTGCAGGCTGCGCTGCCAGGCAGGCAGGTCGGCGTGGGGCGTGGTGGGCACCCGTTCGCTGAACACCAGTCCGCCGGCGAACACCACGCCGCTGCTGTGGTCGATCAGCACCAGATCGTCGCTGGTGTGGCCTTCCAACCGAAGCAACTCCAGGGCATGGTTGCCCCAGGTCAGGCGCCCCGGCGTGGCCGGCGCATGGGCGGGCGTGGCTTCGGTGCCCTTCATCCAGTCGCCACAGAGGCGGAACAGGTTGTCCTCGTACGCTTTGCCTTCGGCCTGCATGCCACGAATGCTCCCGGCCAGGGCCTGCACCGGTACACCGGCGTAGGCCTGATTGCCAAAAAAATAGTCGGGGTGCAGGTTGAGGTTAAGCGCCTGGGCCACCGGCTGCGGGGCGATGCGCGCAATCGCTTGCCGCTGCTGTTCGCCGTACAGGCGCGACGGGCCGGTGTTCACCACCAGCACCCCCTCGGGCGCCACGATGAACGCGGTGTTGATGATGTTGCAGCCGTTGGTGCGGCTGAAGTCATCCACCGCGCCTTCCATCACCCAGGTGTTGGGCGCAATCTGGCGTGGTCGCAGGTGGTAGTTCAGCGTGCGCGGGTCCGCAGCGGCAGTGGGGGAGGCTGTGGGTGCGTTACCTTGTGCTTGCACAAGGCCGGGGGCCAGCGTCAAGGTCGCCACGGTGCTCAATGCCGCCAATGCGGTCGCCGTCTGTTTCATGCCACCACCTCGTGGTGGATGCGGTTGCCGTTGTTATCGCGCCCCTCCAG